>NZ_WXWO01000039.1:0-85294 GCF_009904845.1 Vibrio sp. V38_P2S17PM301
AAGTTTTTCTCTCAAAGCGGAGGTGCATTCTAGCGAGATAATTTGAAGAGTCAAACACTTTTTCAAATTTCTTTTCGGAGAAGTTTTTCACCTCGCTGATACCGCTGAAGCCTTGTGGCGTCTGCCGTGTCAGTGGATGCGCATTATAGGGAGTTGAGATTTCAGCGCAAGCCCTTTTTCAAAAAAAATTGAAAAAAGAGTCATTTCGTTGAATAAAGCATCAATAACGTAAAAAAGAGGGTATAAAACCCTCTTTTTTCGCTTCTGGAAACCCTTTAATTAAATAAAGGCATACGCATCTGCGTACATGTGATCACTTAACGCTTGTTTATTTTGTGTAAACTGTTCACGCGCAGAGCCCGCCATTTCAAAGCGACCCGCGATATAGATATCGTAGTCGGCCAGTGAATCGAAATCGTCATTAATGGCTTGCAATACGTTACCGACTTTTCCTTGCCAGTCTGCTTCTGCTTGTTCCACGACCGGAACAAAATGAACATTATTATATCGCTGTTCAATCGCGCGTAACTCGTCTTTCGCGTACAACTGGCATTCATCGCGCGCGCCCCAGTATAAATAGATGTTATTGGATTTGTTTTGCGCAATACAGTGATCCAAGATCGAACGTACGTAGCTGAAGCCTGTGCCCCCTGCGATCAGCAGCAGTGGACGTTGGCTGTCCTCTTTTACCCAAGCGTCACCGTGCGGGGCATCGATCGCGATATCCGTGCCATTCGCCAAAGCGGCTTGCATCGCCTCAACCACTTCACCGGCATAAGCATTATGCTCCGCTGCTCCGATGTGCAGCTCCAGCTCCCCCTCATGGCGGCACGGACTGCTGGCGATAGAAAACGGACGCTTGTCTTTTTCTCCCATTACCACCATCAGGTACTGGCCGGCTTTAAAAGCCACCGGAGTTTCTGGATGCAGCAGGATCTGGTATGTATTGCAGGCTAACGGCTGAATAGACTTTACTTTACATTGGATGGTCATGGTCTTCCTCTATACTTACTCATCAAAAGTAAGCACTAAATTACTTTCGGCTAAGGCCTGACAAGCAAATATCCATCCCTGTTCCTGCTCCTTCTCTGTCAGCATGGGTTCAAGGAGATAACTTACTTCGCCTTCTATTTTTCGGCACAGACACGCAGCGCATGCGCCGACCTGACAACGGTGCGGGAAGCTAATTTGATGGTTGAGCGCCGCTTCCAGCACTGTTTCTCCATCTTGCACATCAAACTGGATATTCGCTGGCTGCAAGATGACAAGGTGGCTCATAGGATACCTAACTTATCCCAGATCGCATCGATTTTTGCCACAAGTTGGGGATCTTTCTGAATAGGAGTCCCCCACTCGCGTTGTACTTCCCCGTCGAACTTATTGGTAGCGTCCAGAGCCAGCTTGCTGCTCTGCCCTTCCGTTGCCGGGTATTGAATGGTGTCGCGTGCCGGATCCATGCGCGTCGTGATCGCCCAGATAACATCATTCCAGTCTCTGACATTGACGTCATCATCGCACAGCACCACAAAGCGGGCATCACTCAAAGGCTGGAGCCATGGCCAGAGTGTGTCCAGCAAAGCCCGGGACTGACCAGCGGCGTCTTTTTTCATCGACACCAGTACGAATCGTTGCTGCGCACCTTGTGGCAGATGTATATCCACCAGATCCGGGCATATGTGACGTAGTTGCTCTATCTCTGCCTCACCAACCCGGGCACTCGGCGGGGTCAACGTATCAGATGCCCTGCTCTGCTCTGCTTCCCATTTTATTGTCGCATCCAGGCCCATTTTCGACCCCAGCCCCGTCACCGGAGAAGCAAAATCCAGTGAGTCGATCGGCGTGTTTTCGATCAAAAGGGTGTCGCGCACCGGATCCATGTGTTCGGTCATCGCCTGAACCACCTCATCCCAGTCGCGGGCATTGACTTGTTCATCACACACTATCACGAACTTGGTGTACATAAACTGGCGCAGGAATGACCATACCCCCATCATGACCCGCTTCGCGTGACCGGGATATTGTTTTTTCATGGTCACCACGGCCATGCGGTACGAGCACCCTTCCGGCGGCAGGTAGAAATCTGTAATCTCGGGAAATTGTTTTTGCAGAATCGGCACAAACACTTCATTGAGCGCCACGCCTAATACCGCCGGTTCATCTGGCGGACGGCCGGTGTACGTGCTGTGATAGATCGGCTCGTTACGCATTGTGATGTGCGTAACGGTAAATACGTGGTGACGTTCTTTTTCGTTGTAATAGCCGGTGTGATCGCCGTATGGACCTTCTTGCGCAAATTCAGTCGGATCGATATAGCCTTCCAGGACAATTTCGGCGCTGGCAGGCACATCCAAATCATTGCTGATCGATTTCACCACTTCGGTTTTACGGCCCCGCAATAAACCAGCGAAAGCGTATTCGGATAAGGTATCTGGTACGGGTGTCACCGCCCCCAGAATCGTCGCCGGATCCGCCCCGAAGGCGGCCGACACCGGAAACGGTTGGCCTGGATGAGTCTCCATCCAGTCGCGTAGATCCAGCGCTCCGCCCCGATGCGCCAGCCAGCGCATGATCACTTTGTTCTTACCCAGCTTTTGCTGACGGTAAATGCCCAGATTCTGCCGTTTCTTGTGCGGCCCACGAGTGATGGTTAAGCCCCACGTCATCAATGGCGCTACATCATCGGGCCAGCAACTCATAACCGGGATTTTGTCGAGGTCGACCTCTTCGCCTTGCCAGATGATCTCCTGGCAAGCGGCTTTGCGCAGCCGTTTGGCTGGCATATTGAGCACCTGACGGAACACCGGCAGCTTGTCCAGCGCATCTTTGAAACCACGTGGCGGTTCCGGCTCTTTGAGATAAGCGAGTAATTTGCCCACCTCGCGCAGCTCTTGAACGTCGTGGCGCCCCATTCCGATGGCAACCCTTTCCGGCGTCCCGTACAGGTTGGTCAAGACCGGCATGTCGTAACCAATCGGATTTTCGAACAGCAATGCCGGCCCACCGGCACGCAGCGTACGGTCACTGATTTCGGTCATTTCATAATGAGGATCAACTGGGTGAGTGATGCGTTTTAGCTTGCCTTGGCGTTCAAGATAATCTGTAAAATCGCGTAAATCCTTAAAACTCATAGGCCTTCTGCTGGCTGGTTAAACTGCACGCAGTATACCAAAAAGCACTCTAGACGGTGCCCCATTTTTCGTGTGGGTATTACTGGGCAATCGCCTGCAAAATCGCACTGCTTTTGACCTGTTGATTGCTGTCGGCCAAATCACGTAACCAACTGCCGTAGCCCTGCTCAGCCAGATGGCGAGCGACCAGAGGCGCCTCGTCGCTGTTGCCCATCCGCTCAATCAGAAATTGCTGTACCTCTTGCGGCATCGGCTTAACTCGGGTCAGGGCTTTGAGCGCGTCTTCTTTGAGGCTGGGATTGGCTGTTGCCAGTATCACCTGATGCAGCGAAAACGGATCATGACGGGCGGCTAAGCGTAACAACTCATCTCGGGTATTGCTGTCAGCGCGCATCAGCCACAACAATTTATACACTTCCGGGTCGTCACTGACCTGAGCCAGGCGCACCATCACCTGAGACGACGGCAACCAACTGGTGACTTTCGCCTGAGTCAGCTGCTGCGTGAGAGCCGTCAGGGCGCGAGGCGACAGACTGTCCAGTTCACGAATCAACAGCACTTCGCGGGTCTGAAGCTGATAATCACTGCCTGACAGCCAGTGTTGCAGATCCAGCTCACCACGTTCTGCCATCAGCACAAAATCGAGCGTGGTCTGATCCTGACGCCAACGTTTCAGCAGACGGAACGCGATCGCCGGATAGTCAAAAGCCGGCACACTGAATTCATACCCGTCTCCCCGTTCCAGTATTTGATACACGGGCGGCTGGGCTTGTTGACGCTCAATGAACAGTGCCATTTTCGGCGTTAAGATCAGGTCTTGGTGTTCGATTTCAGACAACAGGCGATAACGTGCCACCTCTTGTTGCGGCAACGCCAGTCGCTCGAGAGCGAAATTGAGAGAGTCGATTTTATCCGCTTTAACCAGCTGCATCAGTTCATCGACTTTGTGTTTGATCTGATCGTCATGCGCCCATTGCTCTATCACTTGTGGTGACATTTCCGTGGCGCTGAGTGGCGACACCGGGAGCAGTAATGACGATATCAGGAGAAGTGACGACAACATTCCTTGTTGCATGTTAACCTCCTTGTAACATCTTCCTCATTCTGAGCCTTATATAAATAGAATGCAATAAAAAACGCCACCGCAAGCGGTGGCGTTTTCACAAGTCAGAATGGGTTACTGACGACGCATCGCGTCGAAGAACTCATCATTGGTCTTGGTCATGGCCAATTTATCGATCAGGAATTCCATCGCGTCGATTTCACCCATCGGGTGAACAATCTTGCGCAGAATCCACATCTTCTGCAGCTCATCAGCTTTGGTCAACAGCTCTTCACGACGAGTGCCTGAGCGGTTGAAGTCGATCGCTGGGAAGACACGCTTTTCTGCAATCTTACGGTTCAGGTGCAGTTCCATGTTACCTGTACCTTTAAACTCTTCGTAGATCACTTCATCCATCTTCGAACCGGTGTCGACCAGTGCCGTCGCGATGATGGTCAGGCTGCCGCCCTCTTCCACATTACGAGCTGCACCGAAGAAACGCTTCGGACGGTGCAATGCGTTGGCGTCCACACCACCGGTCAGAACTTTACCTGATGACGGAACCACGGTGTTGTAAGCACGAGCAAGACGAGTGATTGAATCCAGCAGGATCACCACATCTTTCTTGTGTTCAACCAGACGCTTGGCCTTCTCGATCACCATCTCAGCAACCTGAACGTGACGAGACGCTGGCTCATCAAACGTCGAGGCAATCACTTCGCCTTTCACCAAGCGTTGCATTTCGGTTACTTCTTCCGGACGTTCGTCAATCAGCAGCACCATCAACTCACACTCAGGGTGGTTGTAGGCGATGCTCTGAGCGATGTTTTGCAGCAGCATGGTTTTACCCGCTTTTGGCGGAGCAACAATCAGGCCACGCTGACCTTTACCAATCGGAGAAGCCAGGTCAAGAACACGCGCCGTAATGTCTTCGGTTGAGCCATTACCACGCTCCATCACCATACGCTCGTTGGCGTGCAGTGGCGTTAAGTTCTCAAATAAAATCTTGTTGCGGGCGTTGTCCGGCTTGTCGTCGTTAACCGTGTTGACTTTCAGCAGGGCAAAGTAGCGCTCACCGTCTTTAGGTGGACGAATCTTACCGGCAATAGAGTCACCGGTACGCAGGTTAAAACGTCGGATTTGGCTCGGTGACACGTAGATGTCGTCAGGACCTGCCAGGTACGAACTGTCTGCACTGCGCAGGAAACCAAAACCGTCTTGAAGAATCTCCAGTACCCCGTCGCCAAAGATATCTTCACCACTTTTCGCATGAGCTTTGAGGATAGCGAAGATGATGTCTTGTTTTCTCAGACGTGCCAGGTTTTCAAGGCCCAAGCTTTCGCCCAGTTTGACAAGATCAGACACAGGTCTGTTCTTCAGTTCTGTTAGATTCATTGTGGTGGATGCTTGTTTAGTCAAAATAGGATCTGTTGTTAGTTAAGAAGGATTTGGTCGCAGGATTGACCAAGAAGTGAACACTTGTTTATTTAACGTGCGATAAGTTAGCACTAAATACTAGCCTAGTCTAGATTTAGTTACGCTTCAAAAACAAAACCGTGCATCGGTAATTATGCACGGTTTTATCATTTGAGCTAAGGCTTAAAGGTTTGCGTCCAGAAACTCTTTCAGTTGAGTCTTAGACAGGGCGCCAACTTTGGTTGCCGCTACATTGCCGTCTTTAAACAGCAGCAGCGTTGGAATACCACGAATACCAAACTTAGGTGGAGTACCTGCGTTGTGGTCGATATTTAGTTTGCCGATAGTGAGTTTGCCTTCGTACTCGTCTGCGATTTCGTCCAGGATAGGCGCAATCATCTTACAAGGACCACACCATTCTGCCCAAAAATCTACCAGAACCGGGCCTGCAGCTTTGATTACGTCATTTTCAAAACCGTCATCAGTTAGCTGCAAAATCTTATCACTCATCTTCCACTCCAATGTGTTTTTTTCTGAGCTGGTTGGATGATAACCAGTAAATAGATGCTCTATTGGAATGTATTTACTTTCGTATTGCAAGCTTAAGCTGATATTCTATAGCCATGAAAAAGACGCATATCACAGAGCAAAAGTTCGCCGATTTGGGATTACACGCCCAAGTTGTTGAAGGATTGGAAAAAAAAGGGTTCGAATACTGTACCCCGATCCAAGCCTTGGCGTTGCCGGTCCTGCTCACCGGCCAAGACATTGCAGGCCAGGCCCAGACGGGCACTGGTAAAACCCTCGCGTTTCTTACTGCTACTTTCCACCACCTGCTGACCACGCCAGAGCGCGAAGGCCGCCAGCCAACCCAGCCGCGCGCCATCATTATGGCTCCGACCCGTGAACTGGCTATCCAGATCTATAACGATGCTGAACCTCTGATTGCCAGCACCGGTCTTAAGGCCGCACTGGCCTACGGCGGTGAAAGTTATGATAAGCAGCTCACAAAATTGCAACAAGGCGTCGATATTCTGATCGGCACCACAGGTCGCATCATCGACTTCCATAAACAGAAGGTCTTTAACCTCGACAGCATTCAGGCTGTGGTTCTGGATGAAGCGGACCGCATGTTCGATCTGGGCTTTATCAAAGACATTCGTTTCCTGTTCCGCCGCATGCCCAATGCCAAAGAGCGCCTCAACATGCTGTTCTCTGCCACGCTGTCCTACCGAGTACAGGAACTGGCGTTCGAGCACATGAATGACCCGCAAAAAGTTGAGTCTGAACCGCAACAGAAAACTGGTCATCGGATTCAGGAAGAGCTGTTCTACCCATCCAACGAACACAAAATGTCGCTGTTGCAAACGCTGCTCGAAGAAGATTGGCCAGACCGTGCGATCGTGTTTGCCAACACCAAGCACAAATGTGAATCGATCTGGGGCCATTTGGCAGCCGACGGCCACCGTGTGGGTCTGTTGACCGGCGACGTACCGCAGAAAAAACGCGAAAAAGTGCTGGAACAATTTACGCAAGGCGATCTCGACATTCTGGTGGCCACCGATGTTGCCGCCCGTGGTCTGCACATTCCTCAAGTGACGCATGTCTTCAACTTCGACTTGCCGGATGACTGCGAAGATTACGTTCACCGTATCGGCCGGACCGGACGTGCTGGTGCCAGCGGCCACTCGATCAGCTTTGCCTGTGAACAGTATGCCATCAACCTGCCGGCGATCGAAGAGTACATTGAACATGCGATCCCGACCTCGGAATACGATCCGACCGCTCTGCTGACGGATCTACCACCGGCCATTCGCATGCGCTCAAGCTCGCAGCAGCAACGTCGCACCAACACGGGGGGTTCTCGTAACCGCAAACCGCAGCGTCGTCCACGCCCACCACGTCAACAAAAGGATTCGTAAGCCGTTTATGAGCCAAGCCGTCTCTTCTCCGCTCTATGCCGCCATCGACCTCGGGTCGAACAGTTTTCACATGCTCGTGGTGCGTCATATCGATGGCAGCGTGCAAACCATGGCCAAGATCAAACGTAAGGTGCGTCTCGCCGCCGGGCTGGACGACCACAATGCGCTGAGTCAGGAAGCGATGCAGCGGGGTTGGGACTGTTTGAGTCTGTTTGCGGAACGCCTGCAGGACATTCCGGCGCAACACATCCGTATTGTCGGGACCGCCACACTGCGAACCGCCACCAATGTGGATGTGTTTCTGACCCGAGCCAATCAGATCCTGGGGCATCCGATTGACGTGATCTGCGGAGAAGAAGAAGCGGCGACCATTTATAAAGGCGTCGCGCATACATCCGGCGGAATTGGCCGTCGCCTAGTGGTCGACATCGGCGGCGCCAGTACCGAACTCATCATCGGCGAAGGCTTTGATGCCAAAGCGCTGACCAGCCTGAAAATGGGCTGCGTCACCTGGCTGGAACGCCACTTCAAAGATCGTCAGCTCACTGCCACTAACTTCAGTAACGCGATTGCGGCAGCCAAAGCCACATTGCAACCTATTCTGGAGCAATACACCCGCCTCGGCTGGGACGTGTGTGTCGGCGCATCCGGAACGGTGCAGGCGCTGCAGGAAATCATGCTGGCGCAAGGCATGGATGAAGTGATCACCCTCGCCAAGCTGAAGCGTCTGCAGAAGCAGGCCATGCTGGCGGATCACCTCGAAGAGCTGGAAATTGAAGGTCTGACGCTGGAACGGGCACTGGTGTTCCCCAGCGGCCTGTCGATCCTGATCGCCATTTTTGAACTGCTGAACATTGACTCCATGACGCTGGCCGGCGGAGCGCTACGCGAAGGGCTGGTGTATGAAATGGTCAAAGAGCTGCGCCAGGACGACATCCGTGCCCGCACGATTGTCAGTGTTCAGGCGCGCTATCAGTTGGACGTCGATTACGGCAACCAGGTCGCCGCGTTGGCTGAAAAACTGCTGCACGCCTGTGGCGATGACTGGATCGAAGAAAATCAGGGCGCCATGCTGCTGGAGAGTGTCGCCAAGCTGCACGAGCTCGGTCTGACCATTGACTATAAAAAAGGCGGCGAGCACAGTGCCTACCTGTTGCAACATCTGGATCTGCCTGGCTACACCCGGGCGCAAAAGCACTTCCTGGGGGAAGTGGCACGCCGCTACCGGGAGCAGTTGACCTCGTTGCCGGAGCAGCACGCCTTGTCCGGCAACAGTGCGAAACGTGTGCTGCGTCTGTTGCGTCTGGCGGTTCTGCTGACGCACCGTCGCAGCGTCGCTCTGGAGCCGGAGGTGACACTGCACGCCGATGGTGACAAGCTAACTCTGACTCTCGATCACGGCTGGCTGGCAGCCAACCCGTTGACCGCAGCTGAACTGGAAATCGAAGCCAACCGCCAAACCGACATCGGCTGGCCGTTGGTGATTGCATCCCGCTAAATCGCGCTTCGAACACAAAAAAGCCCGGGTTGATTAACCCGGGCTTTTTATTACGGTTTAAGGTTGTTTGACTCCGGCGACCTGAAAATCCGGATTAACCGCGGTGATTTTGCGGATCAGATAGTTGAGCAGCACCCCATACATAGGGACAAACAATCCAAGGCTGATGATCAATTTGAAACTGTAGTCGACCAACGCAATTTCGGTCCAGTGCTCGGCCATAAAGGCGTCCGGACTCTGGTAAAACGCGATAGCAAAGAATGCCATGGTGTCGAGGGCGTTACCAAACAACGTCGAACAGGTCGGTGCCACCCACCACTGCTTCATCTGGCGCAGACGGTTGAAGACGTGCACATCCAAAATTTGCCCGAGCAGATAGGCCATAAAGCTGGCAATCGCAATCCGCGCGACAAACAGATTGAATTCACTCAACTGCGCCAGTCCCTGGAACTGCCCTTCCAAGAACAGCACCGACAGCACATACGACACCGCCAGTGACGGCAGCATCACCAGAAAAATGATCTTGCGCGCCAGCGGCGCACCGAAAATCCGTACCGTCAGATCCGTGGCCAAAAAGATGAATGGGAAAGTAAATGCGCCCCAGGTGGTATGAAAACCAAATAGGGTGAACGGCAACTGCACCAGATAATTACTCGAAGCAATGATGATCAGGTGGAACAGAACTAAATACGACAGGGCTTTGCGCTGCTGCGCAGGGGTAAAGTGACTCATGCGATACCTTTTTAGTTTGGTTTGGGGGCGAGGGAACCCAAATCGAACCCGTCTTGTGACGTGATTCTTACCAACAATGTCAATCAAATACGTGTGGCTGCCCGCCAGCAGGCAGCGGCGGGCGATTATACCTTAACCAATGACGTTCGCAATAGCCGCTAGCGAGGCAAACGTTTGAGCACTAAAAACCGCGCCGGAACAGTTCGGCAAGAAACGCCAGCTCCTCGGTAGACTCCTCCATCGACAGCGCCTCGAGCCACACGCATTCACTGTAATGCTCTGCCCGCAAAAACAGCTGGCAGCCTTCGAAATCGATCAACCAGGAATGGATATCCGCATCCCATTGCTTTTCCAGCACCCGCGCCGACAACAGAACCACCAGTCGCTCCCCCAGCTCAGGAAACGAATCAAAGTCAAAGCGCGGCGCACGAATAATAAGCCGTCCGTATTCGGGCTCGTATTCCACCAGTCCAAATTCTGTCGGTGTGTCAGCCATGATGAGTAATGTGCTCCTGAATCAAATCTAAGAATGGATCGGCGTATTTTTCCAGTTTACGCTGCCCGACCCCGCTGACCGCCAGCATCTCGCCGTACGACGTCGGCAGAATTTCGGCCATGTCGATCAAGGTCGCGTCACTGAACACCACGTATGGCGGCAGCCCGTCTTCATCGGCGATCGCTTTGCGTAGTTTACGCAGCTTGGCGAACAGTTTCTTATCATAGTGTTTGTTCGACAGTTTATCCGCTTTCGCGGCACGTGCTGCGGTATCTAACCTTGGCACCGCCAGCTCGAGCGACATGTCACCACGCAGCAGCGGCCGCGCTTCTTCGGTCAATTGCAGTGTCGAGTTGCGCGTGATGTTCTGAGTCAGCAAGCCTTTGTGAATCAACTGGCGGAAAATACTCACCCAGTAGTCGTGGCTGTGATCGCGGCCAAGACCATAGGTCGACAATTTATCGTGCCCGTTTTCCCGCACCCGGATATTTTGCATCCCACGCAGCACTTCCACCACGTAGCCCATGCCAAAACTCTGATTGACCCGGTAGACGCACGACAACGCTTTCTGCGCTTCCTGAGTGGCATCAAAATGTTTGGGCGGATCCAGGCAGATATCACAGTTCCCACACGGTTTTTCCCGGTACTCTCCGAAGTAATTCAGCAGCACCTGACGTCGGCAGGTCTGGGCTTCGGCAAACGCACTCATCGCGTTGAGTTTGTGGCTCTCAACCTGCTTCTGCGGACCGTCGTCTTTCTCATCCAACATGCGTCGCAGCCAGCTAATGTCGGCCGGGTCGTAGAGCATCATGGCTTCCGCCGGTAACCCGTCGCGGCCCGCACGGCCGGTTTCCTGATAATAGGACTCAATGTTACGCGGAATGTCGAAATGGACCACAAAGCGGACATTGGGTTTGTTGATCCCCATACCAAACGCGACGGTGGCGACAACAATTTGCAGATCGTCCCGCTGGAACGCCTCCTGTACCCAGGCGCGCTCATCGGCGTCCATGCCGGCGTGATACCCGGCAGCACGAATGTGGTTATTGCACAGTTTCTCGGTCAGCATTTCGACTTTCTTACGGCTGCCGCAATAAATAATCCCGCAACTGCCTTTGTTGCTGTCGAGAAAACGCACGATTTGCGACACCGGCTTGTGCTTCTCCACCAGCGTATAGCGGATGTTGGGCCGGTCAAAACTGCCGAGGTAAGTGTGCGGCTGATTCAGTTGCAGCCGATGGAGAATGTCTTTGCGCGTGGCGTCGTCCGCGGTGGCGGTCAGCGCCATCACCGGCACGTGTGCAAACTGCTGCTTGAGTTGGCCCAGTGCGGCATACTCGGGGCGAAAATCGTGTCCCCACTGGGAAATACAGTGCGCTTCATCCACCGCAATCATTGACAGCGGCAGACTCTCCAGACGTTCGATAAAGTCACGCATCAATACCCGCTCCGGCGAGACGTACACCAGCTTGAGCGTGCCCTGATGCATGCGGTTGTAGACCGAGATCAGCGCTTCTCGCGACATAGTGGAGTTGATGCACTCCGCCGCCACGCCGTTGGCTTTGAGTTGGTCCACCTGATCTTTCATCAATGAAATCAACGGAGAGATAACCAGCGTCAAGCCGTCACGAACCAGCGCCGGGATCTGGTAACAGAGTGACTTGCCGCCACCTGTTGGCATGATCACCAGGCTGTCCTGCCCGGCCATCGCCGCCTCAATCACCTCCTGCTGACCATCACGGAACGTCTGGTAGCCAAAAACGGTCTCCAGAACATGCTGGGGAGTGAGCGGCGGCTGAGTGGGTTCGGCTAACAGTGTGGAGGTCATTGAATTCTCGGTCAGGAAATGCTGAATGTGGATTGTGCATTGGCGAGCGCACATTGTAGTGGCGTTTGATGGTGAATAAAACCGCAAAATGTTAGGTGATTCACATCGTCGCTCGTATACTGCTCATTCGGATAGTAAATCAATAAGTGATGTCACATGACACTTGATGAACAACAAAAAGCACGCCAGGGCATCCTGCTCGCAGTCGGTGCTTACACCATGTGGGGCATCGCGCCGATCTACTTTAAGTCGATCGCCGAAGTGTCACCACTGGAAATTCTCAGTCACCGGATCGTCTGGTCGTTTTTCCTGCTCGCAGCCCTACTCCATTTTGGCCGTCGCTGGCGCACCGTTTTTGAGGTCATGAGTTCGAAACGCAACATGCTGTATCTGCTGTCCACCGCGCTGCTGGTCGGCGGTAACTGGCTGATTTTTATCTGGGCAGTCAACGCCAACCATATGCTCGACGCCAGTCTCGGTTATTACATTAACCCATTATTCAACGTGGTGCTCGGGATGGTGTTTCTCGGCGAGCGGCTGCGCAAAATGCAGTGGTTTGCGGTCACTCTTGCCACCTGCGGTGTGCTGGTGCAGTTGATCGCGTTCGGCTCCGTCCCCGTGGTCGCCATTGCACTGGCGATGAGCTTTGGTTTTTATGGCCTGCTGCGCAAAAAAGTCAGTCTGGATGCACAAACCGGCCTGTTTATTGAAACGCTGCTGCTGTTTCCGGTTGCGGCGGTTTATCTGCTGACCATGGCCGACAGCGCAACCTCAGACATGACAGCCAATCCGTGGTCACTCAACCTGCTGCTGGTCGCCGCCGGTGTGATCACCACACTGCCACTGCTGTGTTTTACCGGCGCCGCCACCCGGTTGAAGCTGTCGACGCTGGGCTTCTTCCAGTACATCGGCCCCAGCCTGATGTTCTTGCTGGCTGTGCTGGTGTACGGTGAAATTTTTACTCTCGATAAAGCCATCACCTTCGCCTTTATCTGGGGCGCACTGGTGGTGTTCAGTATCGATGGTCTGAGAAACAACCGTCGTTCACGTGCCGCCGCCATCGCGAAGTGATCGTTTTTTACAAGACAATCACCACAGTGCGGGATAAGCTTGGTTACTCAGTAACCAAGCTTTTTTTTGTCGCGATGGATCACGTCAGTTACCACACCTCTCCCAGTCAGGCCGTCAGTCTGATAGAAGGCAACTATCAGCGTTTTGCCTTCTCTCGCCACTATCACCTCGATTTCCACATCGGGTTGATCACCCAAGGCCAACAGAAATTCCGCCATCAGGGACGCTCTCATCTGGTCGGTCAGGGGGAATTTGTGATCATGCAGCCTGACGAGCTGCACGACGGCCAGTCGCAACACGATTCCGGTTACCAGACACGCGTGTTTGCGATCGATCCTGACTGGTTCAGTGATCTGGCGGATCCACGCCAAGCCGGTCAAATCATCAGCTTTGAGCAGTTGATCATCGCGGATCCTGCAATCTATTCACAACTGCTTAACCTGCACCGCTGGCTGAGCGTCCCCGACCTCAGCCAGTTGGCCAAAGACTGCCTGCCGTTTGAAGGCTTCAATCAATTGTTTGATCGATACGGCGCGCTAAAACGGCGCGACTGCATTCCGCTCGGTGAGCAGTCGGTCGACATGCTCAAGCAGTATTTGCTGGCCAATCTGGACCAACCGGTCAGACTCGAACAGCTGGCGGCGTTGTGCCAGCTCAGTCCGACTCAATTTCAACGCCATTTTAAAGCGCGCATGGGGATCACGCCGTACGCCTGGCTCAGTCGCTTACGTCTGGAGCAGGCGATGAAGCTGCTGAAATCCGGGTTGTCGGGCACCGATGTCGCCCATCAAGTCGGCTTTTACGATCAGGCACACTTCAGCAAGGCATTCAAACTCTCGTTCGGGATTTGCCCCTCACAGGTCAACTGACGGGCCGGCTGTCAGAAATTTACAATCGCCTAGGCTGACCGCTTGTCATACTCAAGCTCTCAAACTATAGAGTGAAGATTCGCTTATGAACGAAATAACCATTCTCGCCACACTCGCCGGGGTCCACTTTATTGCTCTGATGAGTCCGGGGCCAGACTTTGCCCTGGTGGTGCAAAACGCCACCCGTTACGGCCGCCAGACCGGGCTGTTTATTGCCCTGGGTTTGTCATGTAGCATTCTGCTCCATTCCTTGTTTAGCCTGACCGGCGTGAGCTTTCTGGTGCATCAACACCCCGCACTGTTCGCCCTGTTGCAACTGGCCGGGGGCAGTTATTTGCTCTATCTCGGCATCGGAGCACTGACAGCGATCTGGCGTGCTCATCGCGCTCCGCAAGACACAGACCCGGGCGCGCCCAAACCGGATCAGCTGCTGAGCAATAAACGTCAGGCCTTTTCACGCGGCTTTGCCACCAACCTGCTCAACCCAAAAGCCTTGGTGTTCTTTGTCAGCCTGATGTCGAGCCTGGTACCGGCCGGTATGTCGCTCGGCGGCAAGGGAATTGCTCTGGTGATCCTGTTCAGCCTGTCACTGCTGTGGTTCTCATTTCTTGCTTGGGCTTTGTCGACCGAACGTCTGCAACGCCGCCTGCAATCTCTGAGTGTCTATATTGATGGGCTGTGCGGGCTCATTTTCACCCTAATTGGTGTCAGTATTTTGTGGCAATCCCTCCTTGCACTGAGTCCGTTGTTCAATTTTTGATTCAACGTTACAAATCGCCAACAAACCACTAGACCTTGCAACATTCCACTGCCAATCTGAACCTGCATTCACGATAACAAGGAGAAAATGATGCAGTGGAAAACCACTTTCCTCACCACATCAATGTTGGTTGCCTCAGGAGCTTGCTGGGCCGATCAAGCCGCCGACAGTGTCGCACCGGAACAGAGCAGCGGCCTGGAACAGAAACAGCTGGTGAAAGCCCAGAATTACATGGTGACGGCGGCGAATCCGGTCGCAACACAGGCCGGCGCCGACATTCTCAAACAAGGTGGCAACGCGATCGATGCCATGGTCACCGTGCAGCTGATGCTGGGCTTGGTTGAGCCACAATCATCGGGGATCGGCGGAGGGGCATTTTTGGTCTACTGGGATGCCAAAAAGCAGCAATTAACCAGTTATGACGGGCGAGAAACCGCTCCACTCAATGCAACCCCGACGTTATTCCTCGACGAGCAGGGTCAACCACTGCAGTTCTATGATGCGGTGGTGGGTGGCCGCTCGGTTGCGACACCGGGCACAGTCAAGCTGTTGTGGGATACTCATCAGAAGTACGGCAAACTGGAATGGAAAAAACTGATTGAACCTGTGGTCGCCCTCGCCGAACAAGGATTCACCATCAGCCCACGCCTGGCCACACTGATTGCCGGCGATGCAGAACGACTGAGCCGTTTCCCGGCCACCAAAGCCTACTTCTTTAATCCCGACGGCACACCGAAAACGGCAGGCACCTTGCTGAAAAATCCGCAATACGCCGCCACGCTCAATGCCATCGCCAAACGCGGCGCCGATGCATTCTATCAGGGCGACATTGCTGCTGATATCGTGAAAACGGTGCAAAACGCCCCCGGCAATCCGGGAGTGCTGGCTCTGAAAGACTTTGATACCTACACCATCAAACAGCGTGAACCAGTGTGTGCCGCATACGCCAGCTACGACATCTGTGGCATGGGACCACCCAGTTCCGGGGCGCTGACGGTTGGTCAGATCCTGGCGATGACCGAAACGTACGATCTTAAAGCTTGGGGCGCAGACAATCCCAAATCCTGGCAGGTGATCGCCGACGCTTCACAACTGGCTTTTGCAGACCGGGGTCTGTACATGGCGGATCAAGACTTCGTCCCCATGCCGACCCAAGGCCTGCTCGACCAAGCTTATCTGCAAGACCGCGCTCAGTTGATCAAAGTCGGTCAGGCTCTTGGCAATGCCACCGCCGGTAATCCACCCTGGCAACATGCGCTGCGTCTCAGCCGCGATGAATCCATTGAGCTGCCCTCCACCAGCCACTTTAATGTCGTCGACCGGGATGGCAACGTTGTCTCCATCACCACCACGATAGAGAACGCGTTTGGTTCACGGCTGATGGTTCGCGGATTCCTGCTCAACAATGAACTGACCGACTTTTCCTTCCGCACCCACAGTGACGGCCGGCCGATCGCTAACCGCCTTGAACCGGGCAAACGGCCACGCTCTTCGATGGCGCCCACCATCGTGATGCACAATGACCAGCCCTATATGGCGATTGGCTCACCTGGCGGCAGCCGGATCATCGGCTACGTTGCCCAGGCGCTGATTGCCCACACTCAATGGGGTATGGATATCCAGCAGGCGATCAATCAGCCGCATTTGCTCAACCGTTTTGGAGAACTGGACATCGAACAAGGTACCGCCGCCGAGCGTTTGGCACCGCAACTGGAGAAAATGGGCTTTAAGGTTAACGTGCGTGACCTCAACTCCGGCCTGCACGCCATTCGGATCACCGCCGATGGTCTGGAAGGCGCTGCGGATCCTCGCCGGGAAGGGGCTGCGATCGGCGAATAAAAGATCCTATGGCGGATCGTCTCACCCGCTTGTGCGAGATCTCTCACAAGCGGGTGAGTCAAAATCGCTTTTTTGCTGAGATAAAGGCAGATAGATAACAATAACTTATTGATAATAAAAGACTTGATTGTATTTTAGTCATCCTCAATAAAAAGAAATCGATTTCACAATATTGCTGAGTTGGGCGGAAACCGTAAGATGAAGGGTGTCGGAAGGATACTGACACGGAACAGGAATTACCACGGAACAGGTAATCTTCAGGATGAAGAGACGGTTATTCAGGATGAATGATCGGGCAAGGACAGCAAAACGGACATTGAACGGACGCAATAGTGACTAGGATGGTTGCTACTAAGGATGGGAAATGGACACCTCTGGACGAGGCAAGGACTCAGCATCAGGATGATGCCAGGGACACCGCTCAGGGAACAAGTGATGTGAGCTAACGAGGATGGTTAGCGGACCAGGATAAGGTCGAGGACACCGCTAGGATGGCGATGAAAGGACTGCGCTGACGGAATACAGCACACTATCATGGATTTGATGCATGGAGCACTTTGAGTAGCTGGATTGCTGCGAGTAAGACTATAACCCCGATGGGCGCAAGCCCTCGGGGTTTTTCTTTGCCACAAAACTGTGATCACATTCCGCTCCTGCGATTGTCATCGGCTGCAAGCGCCAAATCCGATTGCGCCCGGCCGGTGAGACGCTAGAGTATCAGTCACCCTCGTAACTGTGGCGCAACCGTATGGACATCAAACGCCTGCATTATTTTGTGGCACTGGCTCACACCGGCAGCTTCACCAAAACGGCCGATCAGCTCGACATTGCCCAATCAGCCCTCAGCGTTGCAATGCAAAAGTTAGAGCAGGAACTCGGCCTCAAACTGATCAACCGCAATCATCGCCAAATCCAACTGACCGCTGACGGGCGCCGTCTGCTGACGCACGCGCAGCGTATCCTTGAAGATGTCGAGCAAGCCCGGCGGGAAATGAATGAACTGAAAGGTCTGGAGCGGGGTGAGATTGATTTTGGCGTTTCGGCGATGCTCGGGTCTTACTTTCTTCCCCAGGCACTGGCTGCGTTTGCTGAACGCTATCCGCACATCCGCATCCGGGTACAGGAACACGGCAGCGCCACACTACAGCGCATGTTGCTGGACGGCGAACTGGACCTGGCGTTTGTGCGCAGCGATCAGCCGCTGGATCAGTTGCGCTATGTGCGTTTATGCGCCGAGGAAATTGTCGCCTGCGTCAGCCGGCAGCATCACTTTACTGCCCAGCCCTTTGTCACACTGGACGAGTTCTGCCGTGAACCGCTGGTCCTGTTTCGTGAAGGCTATCTGCTGCGTGAAGCCGTCAGTCGTCACTGCCGCCAGCACCACCTCTCCCCCGATGTGCGCTTTGAAACCAACCTGATTGAACTGGTCAAGACGCTGGTGGGGCGTGAGCTGGGGATCAGTACCTGTCTGCGCCGCATCGTTCAACCACATGACCCCTTAGTGTGTGTCCCTTTTCAGCCAGCGCTGAAGCTCGAATTTGGCCTCGGCTGGAAGAGCAGCCATTATCTGTCCCACGCTGCCCGGACTTTCCTCGAATTTATGCAGGCCTGGCATCAGCCGTTATCCACCGAGCACAGTGGCGTTGAGTAATTATCACTTTTATAGATTGAAACTATCACATCAATATATTGTTTAGATAAACGGTCACCTGCTAACCTTGTATTCACTCAATAACGCCGCCAGGACGCGGGTTTTCGACAAGGAATGACCATGACGCAGCTTCACCCCTCTCAGCCCGATAACACCCTGCTTGAGGTGCAGCCTCACCCCAATAATGCCCGCCTGCAAGTCGTAACCCTCAGCCAGGCGCTGTTGAATCAGTTCCAGCAGCTCAGCGCACGCTGGGATCTACAAGCGATTGAATACAAGCCATTTTTGCGTTTTGCGGTGGCCGACGCGCTCGATCTGGCATCCGGACGCCAGTTGAAACCTTTGCTGAGAAACATCATCGATGATCGCGCCCATGGTGCTTTTCTGCTCCAGGCCGACACACAAACACAGGCCAACTGGCGAAATGATGACGCGCAGCGGGACGATTTTGTCAAATTGTCCACAGCGGTGTCACACCTGATCGGCTTGCCCAATTTTGATGCCATGTACGGCAAATATTACGCCCGCTTTACGGTCAAAAATGCCGATAACAGCGACAGTTACCTGCGTCAGGCACACCGACGGATGGAATTGCACAACGACGGCACGTACGTCAAAGAGCGCACCGATTTTGTACTGATGATGAAAATGCAGGAGCAGAACATGCAGGGCGGAGACTCACTGCTGCTGCACCTGGACGACTGGCAGGAGCTGGCGCGTTTTTACCATCACCCGCTCGCCAGCCACCCCATGATCTGGGGCGCTCCACCCAGCAAGAACACCGGTTACGACATTGAGCATGCAGTTTTTTTCGAACAGGACGATAACGGTCTGCCCCACATGCTCTTTATCGACCAGTTCGCCAAACCCAAAAATCTGGCGGAAGGTTTGTACCTGTATGAAATGGGGGAATCGCTCGAGCGTGACAATCACTGCTTCAACGTACGCGTGCCAGTCGGGGCGATGCTGGTGGTCCACAATCATCGCTGGCTGCACGGGCGGGACAAGTTCATTCCGCACCCCGAGCTGAGTCGTGAGTTATTGCGCCTGCGCGGCTGTTTCTCGCGTTAAGCACACAGTAAAAATAACAACGCCGCGCTAGGCGCGGCGTGAGTGTAGATGGATTGGTTTTATAACTGTTCCAGTTTGGCGTACGCGGTCACCAGCCATTTGATGCCCTCACCGTTGAACGCGACCTGTACCCGGCTTTGAGGCCCGCTGCCTTCAAAATTGATGATGGTTCCTTCACCAAATTTCGGGTGCATCACCCGCGACCCCAGACTAAAACCGGTTTCGTTGAAGTTCTCTTTCACCGCGGTCTGGCTGAAACGGCCACTGCTGGTCGGGCGACTGACCTGAGCTTTCATCCGTACTTCATCCAGGCAGTGCTGCGGCAACTCACGGATAAAGCGGGACGGTTTGTGGTATTTGTCCTGACCATACAAACGGCGCATCTCTGCGTAGGTGATGTAGAGTTTTTCCATTGCCCGGGTCATGCCGACGTAACACAAGCGGCGCTCCTCTTCGAGACGGCCAGCTTCTTCGGCCGACATCTGGCTAGGGAACATGCCCTCTTCCACCCCAACCATAAAGACCAGTGGAAATTCCAGACCTTTGGCGCTGTGCAGAGTCATCAGTTGTACCGCATCTTCAAACTCATCCGCTTGCCCTTCGCCCGCTTCCAGTGCTGCGTGCGTCAAAAACGCCGTCAGCAGCGTCATCTCTTCCGCTTCTTCCGGCTTTTCAAACTGCCGGGTTGCGGTGACCAGCTCTTCCAAGTTTTCAATCCGCGCTTTGGACTTCTCACCTTTCTCCTGCTCATACATCGCAAACAAGCCCGACGATTTGATCACGTGGTCAGTCTGCTCATACAGAGGCATCTCGGCAGTGTCATCTTCCAGCGCATGGATCAGCTCAACAAAACGGCTCAGCGCTCCGGCCGCCCGGCCCGGCAATACCTGCTCATCCAGCAGCGCCACACTCGCTTCCCACATGGTGCAACCCCGATCACGAGCTGCGAAACGGATCGTTTCCAGTGTCTTGTCGCCCAACCCGCGGGTTGGCGTATTGACCACTCGTTCAAACGCCGCATCGTCATTGCGGTTGGCCATCAAACGCAAATAGCTGAGGGCATCTTTGATTTCCTGACGTTCGAAGAAGCGCATCCCGCCATAAATCCGGTAAGGTAAACCAGCCTGAATCAGTGCCTCTTCCAGTACCCGCGACTGGGCGTTGTTGCGATACAGCATGGCGGCGTCTGTCAGTACGCCTCCCTTATCCTGCCACTCTTTGATTTTACTCACGGCAAAACGCGCTTCGTCCAGCTCATTGTAGGCCGAGTACACCGAAATCGGCTCGCCCGACTGACCGTCGGTCCACAGCTCTTTGCCCATCCGTTCGGTGTTATTGGCGATCAAGGTATTGGAGGCTTCCAAAATGGTTTTGGTCGAGCGGTAGTTCTGCTCCAGACGGATGGTGTTGACGCTTGGAAACTCAAGCGTGAACTTTTCAATATTTTCAACTTTCGCGCCGCGCCAGCCATAAATCGACTGATCATCATCACCGACGATCATTACATGGCAATCCGGCCCAGCCATCATACGCAGCCAGGCGTACTGGATGTTGTTGGTGTCCTGAAACTCATCAACCAGGATGTGTTTGAAACGCGCCTGGTAGTGTTCACGAATGTGCTTTTTCTCACGCAATAACTCGTGCGCACGCAGCAAAATCTCGGCGAAATCCACCAGTCCGGCGCGATCACACGCTTCCTGATACGCGCTGTACAACTGCAGATAAGTTTTGGTGATCGGATCGTGATACGCATCGATGTGCGCCGGACGCAGGCCTTCGTCTTTCTTGCCGTTAATCCACCAGGCTACCTGACGTGGCGGCCACTGTTTCTCATCCAGGTTCTGCGCCTTAATCAGGCGGCGCAGCAAACGCTGCTGATCATCACTATCGATGATCTGAAAATCTTCCGGCAGCTTCGCGTCCAGATAGTGAGCGCGCAGAATACGGTGACAGATACCGTGAAACGTGCCGTTCCACATCCCGGAGGCACTGCCCATCATCAATTCTTCAATCCGGCCGCGCATCTCCGCCGCCGCTTTGTTGGTAAACGTCACCGACATGATTGAAAACGGCGAGGCCTGTTCCACCGACATCAACCAGGCAATCCGATGCACCAGCACCCGGGTTTTACCACTGCCGGCCCCGGCCAGAACCAGCAGGTTCTCCAGCGGAGCGGCCACCGCTTCGCGTTGTTTATCGTTAAGGCCGTCGAGTAATAAAGAGGGATCCATCATGGCACAGCTACTGGTTATTTATACATAAAGCCTGATTATACCCAAGTGCGGTCAAGATGCACGCGCTGGCGGTCAAATCTCCGCCGCGAGCGCGCTGATACCGGCCAAACAAAACCGGGTTGGCTGGGGACGCAAGGGGTCACGAAACAAAAAAATTCTCACATGGAATCAGTTTGTTAAATAACAAAATCGAATAAAAAAGCGAAAATGTATATTTTTTGTGAAAGTTTTCCCCGGCTTTATCTATCTTCTTAAGGGAGCAAAGCAGGCAATTCGCCTGGCCGTCTTTGCCGACACACGAAGGAAAGTAAACAACCGTCTGAGGAATTGATGATGAAGAAATCGAATCTGGCCGTTACCGCGGCAGTCACCGGCTTACTGGCACTGGGTGGCACTATGCTGACCGCTACCCCGGCTGCGGCCGCAGAAAAAGAGAAGTGCTACGGCGTCGCCAAAGCAGGCAAAAACGACTGCGCGACCAAATCCAGCTCATGCGCGGGCACCGCCAAAGAAGACCATATGAAAGATGCGTTTGTCGTTGTCCCGAAAGGCCTGTGCGACAAGCTGGCCGGTGGCACTACTCAGTCTTCATAATCCCCAGTAAGGCGCGCTGTGGATTGGTACAGCGCTCCTTACTTTGCTTCCTGCACCAATTCGTGAGACAACCCTTATGCCATCCACCAGCCACAACATCACGACGCCCTTTCATCCTCTGAGCGGGGTCGGGTTGCGGGCGCCTCACCTGGATTACTTCTGTGCTCAGACTCCGCCACTCAGCTGGTTGGAGATCCACAGCGAAAACTACTTTCAGCCCTTCTCCCCCCAGAGACAGCAATTGCGTCAATTGGCCCGGGACTACCACATCAGCTGTCACGGCATCGGCCTGTCACTCGGCAGCGCCGAACGGGTCAGTCGCACGCACTTGGTCCGGCTCAAAGCGCTGGTGGATGAGATCCATCCCATCTTAATTTCTGACCACCTGAGCTGGAGTCAGCACGGCGGTCATTACTTTAATGATTTGCTGCCCTTGCCCTACACCGAAGAAGCGTTGACGGTTTTTTGCCGCAACGTCAGCGAAGTGCAGGAATACCTGGGCCGGCCAATACTGATTGAAAATCCCTCCAGTTACCTGACATTTCAGCACTCAACCATCAGTGAATGGGAATTTTTACGTGCTGTCCAGGCCCGTACCGATTGCCGTCTGCTGCTGGATCTGAACAATGTGCATGTGTCGGCGTTTAATCACGGCTTCGACTGCCAGACCTACCTAAATGCCCTGCCGGCAGAGGCCGTCGATGAAATTCATCTGGCTGGCTACACCGTCAAAACCCTCGAACAGGGCGAGATTTGGATCGATACACACAGCCGGCCAGTGAGTGATGCCGTCTGGCAGCTGTATGACGCCTGGTTACAACAACACGGCCCACGCCGAACGCTAATTGAGTGGGATAGCGACATTCCAGAACCCGCCGTTTTGCTCACCGAAGCAGCTAAAGCCAGCCAGCGGTTAAACGCGGCCGACCCCAAGATGAGGTGTTCATCATGACGCTGGCTGAGTTGCAACACCAGTTTGCTAATGCGCTGTGTTATCACGCTGACGGCGAGCAATGCGGCGTAAACAGCGATCACTTTAGCGCCGAGCAGAGACTGCAAATCTACCGCAATCATTTTGTGGTGAGTCTCGGCGAGGTGCTCAGTGCAACCTATCCGCTGCTGGAGCAAGTGCTGGGGGAAGCGTGCTTTGCCCAGATAGCCCGTCACCATGTGTTGCATCACCCCCTCAACGAAGGCGATGTCACTCATTATGGCGCCGGACTGGCGGAAACCGTTGGGCAGTTTACCGAGGTGCTCAAAGCGGCGCCCTACGCAGTTGCACTGGCTGAATTTGAATGGCAGATCGATCGGGCGCGTCAGGCGCAGGCCGAACAGCGACCCGCTACGTGCCAGCCAATGGAAAAACTGGCCGAAGTGCCAGCCGAACAATACACGGCGCTGTGTCTGCACCTCAGACCCGGCGTGTTGTGCCTCGCCAGTGACTACTCTGTGTTTGATTTATGGCATGCCATCCACCAGCAGCACTTTGATGATCTGGATTTGTCCCAACCGCAAGTTGGTGTGATTGCCGCTCACGCCGATGGTCGCCTGCAACTGCAATCGCTGTCTGATGCGGCCTATCAGTTGATGTTTCATGTGAAACATCAGCACTCACTGGGCGCGATTCCACCGGCACTGCTGAGCGGACTGAATGATTTAATGCAACACGACTGGTTGTGCGGCTTCTCACTGCAACACAACAGTGAATGTACACAAGGAGATACACATGTGTAAGGCGATCAAACACAGGCTCAGCGATTACGATGCGCAGGTGCGCCGCTTACAGAGTATCGGCATTCCGGTGCTCTTATTGCTGTGTCGGGCATGGGTGGGCTGGGTGTTTTTCAATTCCGGGCTGGTCAAGATCGCCTCTTGGGACAGCACCTTATACCTGTTTGAGTTTGAATATCAGGTGCCGCTGCTGCCGTGGCAGTGGGCCGCCTATCTTGGTACCGCAGCGGAGCTGATACTGCCGCTGTTTGTTGTCCTGGGGCTACTGACACGGCCGATGGCCACCTTGTTGTTCGCCTTCAATATTGTGGCCGTAGTGTCCTACCCGCTATTGTGGGAAAAAGGGTTTTATGACCATCAGTTGTGGGGCTTGATGCTACTCATAGTTATGCTGTGGGGCGCCGGCCCGCTGTCGCTGGATAGGTTGCTGCGCCAACAACTGCAGAATTAGTCACTGCTGTCGCCCGATAAATCGTCTTTGACCGAGTTGACGGCGTCACGCGAAGCATGCCCGATGGCTTTGGTGGTATCTCGGGTAGCATGACCAATCGCCGTTGTGGCGTCACGGGTGGCATGACCAACCGTGCGGCCAGCTTCTTTCAGTTCGGCACATCCTGTCACGCCGAGGAGGATTCCAGTGGTCAGCCATAACGCTTGGGTAAATTTCGACATAAGCACTCCTTTTATCATGCCACTCAATATATCACTGACGTAACGAATAAACCCACCCGTCACGGGTGGGTTTATCGTTTTATTTACTCAATTTTCACCGGCGGCAGACACCGCGCTCAGGCGGCGATACCACTGTGGCGCAGCAGCGCATCGATTTGCGGCTCACGGCCTCGGAAGCGTTTGAACAGTTCCATCGGCTCTTCGCTGCCGCCCATTTCCAGAATATTGTTCAGGAAACTCTGGCCGGTCTGCGGGTTAAAAATGCCCTCTTCTTCAAAACGGGAAAAAGCATCAGCAGACAACACTTCTGCCCACAGATAGCTGTAGTAACCGGCGCTGTAACCACCAGCAAAAATGTGGCTGAAGCTGTGCGAAAACCGGTTCCATTCCAGGCTTGGCAGGACAGCCACTTTGGCTTTCACTTCGGCCAGCGTTTCCAGCACTCGTGGACCAATCTCCGGATCGTACTCGGTGTGCAAGGTGAAATCGAACAGCCCAAACTCCAACTGACGCAGAATGAACATCGCCGACTGGAAGTTCTTGGCCGCCAGCATTTTTTCCAGCATCGCTTTCGGCAGAGGTTCGCCGGTTTCGTAATGGCCGGAAATAAACGCCAGTGCATCTTCTTCCCAGCACCAGTTTTCCAGGAACTGACTCGGCAGCTCCACCGCATCCCAAGGTACCCCATTGATGCCCGACACCGCGCCCGTTTCAACCTGGGTCAGCATGTGGTGGATGCCGTGACCAAATTCATGGAACAGCGTCACAACTTCATCATGGGTAAACAGCGCCGGCTTATCGCCTACCGGGCGGTTAAAGTTACACGTCAGGTAAGCCACTGGCGTCTGCAACTCGCCCTGGGCATTGATGCGACGCACGCGGCATTCGTCCATCCAGGCACCGCCACGCTTGTGCTCACGTGCGTACAGGTCGAGATAGAAGCTACCACGCAACTGGCCGTTCGCATCGAGAATATCGAAAAAGCGCACCGACTCGTGCCAGGTTTCCACCCCCTGACGTTCTTGCACTGACATGCCAAAGACCCGTTTCAATACTTCAAACAGCCCGCTAACCACTTTGGCTTCCGGGAAGTATGGACGCAGCTCCTCGTCGGAGATCTGGAACAGGTATTGTTTGTGTTTTTCACTGTAGTAAGCAATATCCCACAGGTTCAGTTCATCCACACCGAACTCTGCGTTGGCGAACTGGCGCAATTCGTCCACTTCACGCTCACCCTGCGTTTTGGCTCGGCCGGCCAGATCATTAAGAAAGCCCAACACCTGCTCGGGTGTTTCCGCCATTTTGGTGGCCAGAGATTTCTCGCTGTAGCTGTGAAAGCCGAGCATACGCGCAACTTCGTGACGCAGTTTCAACTGCTCGCTGATGATGTCGCTGTTGTCCCATTTCCCGGCATTCGGGCCACGGTCTGAGGCGCGGGTCACGTACGCTTCGTACAACTCCTGACGCAGCGCCTGATTGTCACAGTAAGTCATCACCGGCAGATAAGACGGGATATCGAGCGTCAGCAGGTAACCGTCCAGCTCTTTGGCCTGTGCTGCGGCTTTCGCTGCTGCCAGCGCCGATTCCGGCATGCCGGCCAGTTGCTCGACATCGGTCACCTGCTTCGTCCAGCCCATGGTTGCATCGAGTACATGATTGGAAAACTGCGAACTCAGCTCCGACATGCGCTTGCTGATTTCACCGTAGCGATGCTGCTCCGCCGCTGGCAGACCTATGCCGGACAGTTCAAAATCACGCAGCGCATCATTAATGGTTTTCTGTTGAGCGCAGCTTAAGGAAGCAAAAGCCTTACTGGCTTTGATGCCCTTATACGCTTCAAACAGCCCTTTATGCTGCCCCACCCAAGTGCCGTACTCGGACAGTAAAGGCAGACAACTTTCGTACGCCTCGCGCAGCTCCTCACTGTTGACCACAGAGTTCATGTGACTGACCGGCGACCAGATGCGACTGAGGCGATCATCCACTTCCTCGATCGGCGCGACGATGCTGTCCCAACTTGGTGCCTGGTCACTTTCCAGCACGGCTTCTATCTTGGCGCGGCAGTCGGCAATCGCCTGCTCGACCGCAGGTTTGACATGTTCCGGCTTAATCGCCGAAAACGGCGGTAAGTCGGTAAAGGTGAGAAGCGGGTTCGACATAAATCATTCCTTTTGCTGCAAAAGTGCCCGAAGCGGCACGCTTAATAATCTTGAGGTATTAAATAGTAAATATAGGTAGGTTCAGCAATTTTCAATAGTGGCGTATAATCGAGCATATACGTTTATTGTTGCACGACACCGATTGGGGTCGTTTCGAGAGTCTGATTTGTTAAGTTATCGCCACAGTTTCCACGCCGGCAACCACGCTGACGTAGTGAAACACATTGTTCAGAGCCTGATCCTCAACGCGCTCAAGCAGAAAGAGAAACCCTTTGTTTACCACGATACCCATTCTGGGGTCGGCCGTTACGATCTGACCCATGAGTGGGCAGAGAAAACCGGCGAGTACAAGCAAGGTATCGCGCGCGTCTGGCAGCAGCAAGACATTCCGCAGGAAATTCAAAGCTATCTGGATGCAATTAGACAACTTAACAACGGCGACACGCTACGCTACTACCCAGGCTCACCGCGCGTTGCCCGGGCTCATCTGCGCACGCACGACCGTATGGTGCTGACTGAACTGCACCCAAGCGACTACCCGCTGCTGGAGCAGGAATTTCACCGTGATCGTCAGGTCAGCATTTACAAAGAAGACGGCTTTTCCCGCCTCAAAGCCAGCCTGCCACCGAAGGAAAGACGTGGCTTGGTGCTGATTGATCCGCCGTACGAAATGGCACGCGAATATCGCGATGTGGTCCAGGCGATCTACCACAGCTACAAACGCTGGGCGACGGGCATCTACGCCATCTGGTACCCGGTGGTGAATCGCTGTGATATCGAGGACATGATTGAAGGCCTGCAAGGACTCGGCATTCGCAAAATCTTACAAATTGAACTGGGGGTGGCACCCGACACCAACGAGCATGGTATGACCGCTTCTGGCATGATAGTGATCAATCCACCATGGAAGCTGGAAAGCCAGATGAACGAGATTTTGCCTTTCCTTAAAGAAGCAATTGCGCCGGCGACCGGTCATTATAAAGTCGAGTGGATTGTGCCGGAGTAGCTCCGGCGTACGACGAATTTATACGGGTGGATTGAGTTCAGCCGATCTGCCCTCATCTAAAGATTAACCACAAATTTGGTTCCCCACCCCAGGGACTCGGGCAAGGAAACCAGGGACAACACCATTTGGAGAAAGTCATGGCGACTCATTTTGATTATATCTGTATCGGCGGCGGTAGCGGCGGTATCGCATCCGCCAACCGCGCGGCAATGTACGGTGCCAAAGTCGCACTCATCGAAGCACAAGATCTGGGCGGTACCTGTGTCAACGTCGGCTGTGTGCCAAAGAAAGTGATGTGGCACGGTGCGCAAATCGCAGAAGCGATGAACCTGTACGCCGAAGATTACGGTTTTAACGTGGATGTGAAAGGCTTCGACTGGAGCAAACTGGTTGAGAGTCGTCAGGCGTATATTGGCCGTATCCACCAATCTTACGACCGCGTATTGGGCAACAACAAAGTCAATGTCATCAAAGGCTTTGCTAAGTTTGTTGACGAGAAAACCGTTGAAGTGAACGGCGAACACTACACCGCGGATCATATCCTGATCGCCGTCGGCGGTCGTCCAACGATCCCTGACATTCCGGGAGCTGAACACGGCATCGATTCCAACGGTTTCTTCGATCTGGCAGAACAGCCCAAACGCGTCGCCGTGGTTGGCGCGGGTTACATCGCGGTTGAAATCGCCGGTGTACTGCACGCACTCGGCACTGAAACGCATTTATTTGTGCGTAAAGAGTCGCCACTGCGCAGCTTTGACCCAATGATCATTGAGACGTTGGTTGAAGTGATGGATGCGGAAGGTCCGAAACTGCACACCCACTCGGTACCAAAAGAGATCGTCAAAGAAGCCGACGGCAGCCTGACTCTGCATCTGGAAAATGGTGAAAGTCAAAACGTCGATCAGCTGATCTGGGCGATCGGCCGTCATCCGGCCACAGACGCAATCAACCTGGCCTCAACCGGTGTGACTACCAACGACAAAGGCTATATCAAAGTCGACGAATACCAGGAAACCAACGTTGCTGGCATCTACTGTGTTGGCGACATCATGGAAGGTGGTATCGAGCTCACCCCGGTGGCAGTGAAAGCCGGTCGTCAACTGTCTGAGCGTCTGTTCAACAACAAACCAAACGCGAAAATGGACTACGACCTGGTCCCAACCGTGGTCTTCAGCCACCCACCAATCGGCACCATCGGTCTGACTGAACCAGAAGCCATCGCCAAATTCGGTGCAGACAACGTGAAAGTCTACACCTCAGGTTTCACCGCGATGTACACCGCAGTCACCAAGCACCGTCAACCGTGCAAGATGAAACTGGTGTGTGCGGGCGACGATGAGAAAGTGGTTGGTCTACACGGCATTGGCTTCACGGTCGATGAGATGATCCAAGGCTTTGGCGTGGCGATGAAGATGGGCGCAACCAAAGCCGACTTCGATTCGGTTGTGGCGATCCACCCTACCGGCAGCGAAGAATTCGTGACGATGCGCTGAGCACCAGTCACAACGAAAAAAGGCCGCAAATGCGGCCTTTTTTATGCGTGCGTGAAACGCGATTATGACTTCATCGATTTGATCAGCCCATCCAGCTCTTTCAGCAGTTTGCTGGTGTCGGGATCAACTTTATTCATCGCCGCCACCAGTTTCTTCTGCAGCTGTTGATTGACTTGCTGCACGTCTGGGTTCGCCAAAAACTGTGTCCGTTTGTCCGCTTGTTGCTGTTGCTGGGCTTTGAGTTTGGTCAGGATCGACTGGCGCTCACTTTCCGTCAGGCCTTTGTCGGCCAGTTTCGTCCGGGCACTTTGTAGCGCCTGCTCAAAGCCTTGCGGATCATACCCGACTTCTTTGGCTTTCTTCTCCAGAGTGGCATTGGCTTTTTCCGTGGCATTCACCAGTTCAGGGTCCTGCTCATACGCTTTCTGTTTAATGGTCGCCAGCTCCTGCTGGATTTCCCCGACCCGCTGACTGATCTGCTGGCTCTGTGCGATCGCCTGTTGCAGATTGGCTTTGGTATCTTGAGTCTCACCCTGTGCCATCACGGGAGATGCTGCGACCGCAGCGGACAATGTCAGCAAAGTTAGCAATTTTTTCATAGGGCACCTTTAGATGTTGTGGTCGAATGGTGTGCGTTGCCATTCCACTCTAAGAGGTGTGACCATTATTTAGTCAAACTGCCGTCATGAATTGTTAACGGGCGGTCAAACCCCGCCTGCTACTTTACGCACATCACATTTAACAGTGAGGAGCCGCTGAGTTGATTGACCTTGCCACTGGTAAACAGCCCTTTGCGTTCAGCCCCCCAGTACGGCAGGTGGATCGGCCACTGTTTTTTCTCCATCACTTTAGTATCAAGCAAGGTCTGCCACTGCGTTTCTCCCGGCAGGCGCATGCCGAGCTTGCGGCAGGTTTGCAGCGCACGCTCGTAGCTGAGCCGGTTCCACGGTAAACCGTGTTCCATGTAAAACTGTTCATCACTGAACATCAGATACGGCACGCTGTAGGTGGTGCCGGCGATTTGAGTTTGCAACCGGATACTGATCTCATTTTTACTGCTGGCTTTGCTGGCCGGGGCCGGTTTGGCAGCAGGAGCGGGCTTGTTTGCCACCGGTTTCGCGGCCTGCGCTGGCTTAGCCGCGGCAACCCGGGTCACCGGCTTGGATTTTACACTCGGCGGATTGGCGGACACGGCTTTGACCGGCGCCCCTTTCGCCACTTCGCGGATAAAAGCTTCCTGGTAACCCGGCACGCGCTTCACTGCCGCCAGTTCACGCTTGGCCTGAGCGAAATCCTCATACGGACCAATCAGGCACCGAAAGCCTTGCTTCTCCGGCTTCCCCCACACATCTACCGAAAGGTGTTGATACAGGCGAGCGGCCGTCGCCAGCGGCATGGGTTTGGTCAGCATGCCGCACTGAATCCAGAAACTGGACTGCTGGGCACGCGGCGTCTGATTGCCCCATAACCCTTTGCCGATCGGGCAAGACTTGTCCAGTACCGGCAATTCATTGGTGGAGGCTTGCGTGGCATCACAGAGAAACTCCTCGCTCTGCGCCGCCGATAATGGGGCCGACAATATCAGCGCCACCAAGCCGAGCAGTGAGGAACGGCGAACTTTAGACATCTTTGCCATGCTCATATCCATACGCGTTGTATACCTTTTTTCGTGACTTTTTCAGGACGACTCTCAATGTATGAAACCGAATGCAAAAAAAGAGCCGTAATCACTTACGGCTCTTAGTTTAGGGAGATAATTGATTTAAAATCAATCGATGTCATCAACCTTTATAGATTTTCGGGTTGAATACGTCACGCAACCAGTCGCCCAGCAGGTTGATCACCAACACCAGAGTCACCAGAACGATGCCAGGGAAGACAGTGATCCACCACGAACCAGAGAAGATGTAGTTAAAACCAATACTGATCAGCGAGCCAAGCGACGGTTGGTCGACAGGCAGCCCCAGCCCGAGGAACGACAGGGCCGCTTCCGACATAATGGCGTTCGCCACCTGCACGGTCGAAATCACCAGGATAGGCGACAAACAGTTCGGTAGTATGTGACGGAACATGATGCGCATCGATTTAAAGCCCATCACGCGCGCTGCTTCAACATACTCTTTCTTCTTTTCCGCCAGAACTGACGCACGTATGGTTCGTGCGTATTGTGGCCACTCCGCCACACCGATGATCACCACCAGCATCAAGACGGCGTATTCGCTGTAAAATTCACTGCCAAAGCTGGCTTTGAAAATGGCCGAGACAATGATCGCCACCATCATGGTCGAGAACGACAGTTGCACATCGGCAAAGCGCATCAGGAAACTGTCGATCCGGCCACCGAAATAGCCCGCCGACAGACCAATCACGATCCCCAGCAACAGTTGCAGGCCAACCGCCAGGAAACCTATCGTCAGCGACAGGCGTGAACCGTACAAAATGGTCGACAGAATATCGCGCCCCTGGTTGTCCGTTCCCAGAGCAAAACGGGCATCACCGTCTGCCATCCAGGATGGCGGCAGCTCTGAGTCCATAATGTCAATCGCGGCCAGGTCGTACGGATCGCTCGGCGACACCAAAGGGGCCACCAGCGACAAACACAGAATCACCATAAAAATGGCAAAGCTGAACATGGCAACTTTGTCGCGCAGGAAATAGTAAAGAAAATCGGATTTTTTGAAACGCTCCCAACGAGAAGGAGCCGCAGTAACAGTTTGCATGATTATGCTCCTTTTCCGGTCAGATTCACGGTCGGGTTGATCAGACCGTACATCAAGTCAACAATGGTGTTGGTCACCACAAAAATCAGGCCGACGAAAATGACGTACGCGGTGATCAGCGGTGTATCTACCCGGTTGATGGCTTCTAGGAAAAGGAAACCGGTCCCCGGCCACTGGAACACAGTTTCGGTCAGGATGGTGTAAGCCACCATCGTACCGATTTGTACCCCACCGACGGTCAGAACCGGCAGCATGGTGTTTTTCAGCGCGTGCTGATAGTAGATTTTGTTCAGCGCCAGACCTTTCGCTTTGGCGAATTTAATGTACTCCGAGCTCAGTACTTCCAGCATTTCAGAGCGAACCAGACGGATAAACAGCGGCAGCATGATCGACGCCAGAGAGACACACGGCAGAATCAGGTGCGCCAGCCCGTCAAGCGTAAAATAACCGGACTCCCAGCCCAACCAGTTCGCGGTCTCGCCGCGGCCAAAGGACGGCAGCCAGCCCAGCTCTATCGAGAAAATGTACATCAGCATGATCGCGGTCAGGAACACCGGGATCGAAATACCAATACTACTGAACGCCATCACCACTTTGGTGAAAAAACTTTTGGGGTGAATGGCGGAATAAACGCCGAGCGGTATCGAGAGCACGATGATGATCACCGTGGCGCCAAACACCAGTTCAAGCGTGGCAACCAATTTATCGAGGATCACGTCCACCGCAGGACGTTTGAAGAAATATGACGTGCCCAAATCGCCTTGCAGCGCATTGGTCACAAAACGGGTGTATTTAGTCACGAAGGGATCATTCAGGCCCAACTCATCACGCAGTGCCTGACGTTCTGCTTCAGAAACCGACTGACCGACAAGCTCACGCAATGGGTCACCCAGGTTATCCTGAATGGCAAACGCCACCAAACTGATCACAAACATCACTATCAGTGCCTGAAACAGGCGCTTGACCAGAAACGAAAACATTCCTTGCCCCTTTCTATCCTTGAACTTCTGCCGAATCCGGGCAGAAGAGAGAAATTCAGCCTCAAAAATGGCACTTAACCCGACTGAAACAAAGCTAAGCACCAAAAGTTACTCAAAGGCATCCGCCTAAGCGGACGCCTTTGCGGGACTGGGGTTATTTGACCACCAGATCACCAAAGTAAGGGAAGTTCATTGCGTTGACGATCGGCTTGATATCGACGTTAGATTTCGCGCCCCACGCCAGGTTTTGCCAGTGCAGTGGTACAAACGCCGCATCGTTGTACAAGGTGGCTTCAACCGTTTGCAGCATCTTGGCACGTTTCGCCGGATCGGTTTCCACGTTCGCCGCTTCCACCAGCTTGTCGACTTCTGGGTTTGAGTAGTGACCGCAGTTGTACTGACCTTTACCGGTTTCTTCGTTACGGGTCATGGTCAGGAACTCAGAGAAGTTGGCTGAATCTTCGGTATCAGAGTGCCAACCGATCATCAGCATGTCCGCCGCACACTTATCAAACTCTGGCCAGTACTGAGCTTTCGGCATGGTCTTCAGATCCACTTTGATGCCGATTTTTGACAGCATCGCTGCGACCGCTTGGGCCACTTTCGCGTCATTCACGTAGCGGTTGTTCGGTGCGATCATGGTCAGCGTGAAGCCTTTCTCATAACCCGCTTCTTTCATCAGTGCTTTGGCTTTGTTCAGATCGTAGCGAGGCACCAGAGCGGAATCGTAACCGGCATAACCCGAAGGCCCTTGCTGGCCTGCAGCGGTGGCGAAGCCCTTCATGATTTTCTTCACGATGCCTTCATTGTTGATTGCATTCACGATGGCTTGACGCACACGCACGTCTTTCAGAGCTTCGTTGCTGCTCTGGTTCATCTGGAAAGTGATGATACGGGTACCCGGCAGTGTCACCAGATCGACCCCTTTGGCTTCTTCCACCCGTTTGTGATCGTTCGGTGCCACTGGCGCGATCATGTCAACGTCGCCTGACAGCAAAGCAGCCACACGCGTCGCGTCTTCTTTGATTGGCACCAGCGTCAGGTGGTCAACGTTGCCTTGCGTGTCTTTGTCCCAGTAGTCTTTAAAACGTTCAAACTCTACTTTTACGCCCTGTTCACGTGCCGTCACGATAAACGGCCCCGTGCCAGAAACGTGGGTAGACGCGTAAGAGTTGCCGTGTTTCACCAGCTCCGCTTTGTCTTTACCGTCGTCGGTCTTACCTGAGTAGAACTTGCTGTCCATTGGGAAGATGTAGGTCGCCGTTTGCAGTACCAACGGGTAAGCGCCTTTCGACACCAGGTCAACCGTGTAGTCGTCGACTTTGACCATTTTCTCATACGGTTCAAAGATCGCTTTGAAATCCGGTGAGTTTTTCAGACGGTCAAACGTCCAGACCACATCATCCGCTGTCAGCTCGTTACCTGAATGGAACTTCACGCCTTTGCGCAGTTGGAAACGGAAAGTCGTGTCGTTGATACGCTCCCATTTCTCAGCCAGACGCGCTTCAAAGTCCAGATCTTGTGTGTAACGAACTAGCGGATCGAACACCATGTGAGACATTTGCAGTGTACCGCCAGACAGTTGCTCATGTGGATCCAGTGATACCGGGTCTGCGTCGTAAGCGACGGTAATGTCGGCGGCGGCGGCGCTAAAGCTCAGCCCTGCTGCCATCAAAGCCACTGCCAGTTTGCTTTTCATGGTTTTCATTGCATAACTCCTTATGCGGGAATCCAATCCCTAGTTGTTGTATTTGCTTCTGTTTCTAAGACCAAGCTCGCTTGGACATTATTGGCTTACGCCGTTTTTACTTCTTCTCTCAAGCCTGTGAATTCAGGCATTAAAGAAATCAGTTGCTTACTGTATTCATGCTGCGGGTTCTGGAACAGTTGCTCCGTCGGCGCGACTTCCAGCAAAGTTCCCATCTGCATGACGCCCACCCGGTCGCACATCTGGCGAATCACCGGTAAATCGTGACTGATGAACAGCATGGTCAGGTTCAGCTCATCCTGGAGATCTTTCAGCAGGTTCAGGATCTGCGCCTGCACGGACACATCCAGTGCCGAAGTCGGTTCATCACAAATCAGCAAACGTGGACGGGTTGCCAACGCACGCGCAATCGAAATACGCTGTCGCTGACCGCCGGAGAATTCATGCGGATACTTCACCCCGGCCATGCGTCCCAGACCAACATGATCCAACAGATCGTTGACGATCTGGCGCGTCTCGGCTTCACTGTTGGTCAGTTTGTGGAAACGGATCGGCTCGGCAATGATGTCGAAAATTTTCATTCGTGGGTTCATCGAGGTGTACGGGTTCTGGAACACCATCTGCATCTGACGGCGCAGCGGACGTCGTTCGTTTTCCGACTTAAGCCCGGTCAGATTGATGCCCTCAAACGTCACTTTGCCTGAATTTGGCTGATACAACCCCGAGATCACGCGCGCAATGGTCGATTTGCCCGATCCGGATTCTCCCACCAGGCCGAAGGTTTCCCCTTCGAACACTTCAAAACTGACGTCATTGGACGCCTGAACATACTCACGGCGGCTTTCAAACAAGGAATCCTTGGTGACAAAACGCAGGTTAACGTGTTCGACATTCAACAATGGGCCGGTGTACTGGCGCTCATCCTGACTCTGTCCCAGCCAGTGGTTTTTGATGTCCAGCGGCTCCATTTCGGTCGCTTCTTCGATGTAGCTGACCAAAGGAAAACGGTCGAGTTTTTTGTCCGAGCGCGGAACCGCGGAAATCAGGCTGCGGGTATAGGCGTGATCCGGATCGCCAAGCACTTTGGCGGTCGGGCCAAATTCAACCAGATCGCCACGGTACATCACCGCAACCCGATCGGTCACGTTAGAGACCACCCCCATATCGTGGGTCACCAGCATACAGCCGACATTGTTCTTGATGCACAGATCACGGATCAGGCTGAGGATTTGGTCCTGGATCGATACGTCCAGAGCCGTCGTTGGTTCATCGGCAATGATCAGATCGGGCTCACCCGCCAAGGCGATCGCAATCACCACCCGCTGACGCATGCCGCCGGAGAATTGGTGAGGATACTGCTTGAGGCGGTTTTCCGGCTGCGGAATACCGACCTGATTCATCAGTGACAATGCGCGCTGATACGCTTCGTCATCACTGACTTTCATGTTGGCGTGAATGGTTTCTTTCAGTTGTTGTTCGACCGTGAACAACGGATTGAGCGACGTCATCGGATCCTGAAAGATAAATCCGATTTTAGAACCGCGCACTTTACGCATCGCTTCTGGTGACAGGCCCGATACCTTTTCGCCATCGAGAAACACCTCACCGCTGGCGATCAGGCCCGGCGGGCTGAGCAAATCACTCACCGCATTACCCACGGTCGATTTCCCTGCCCCCGACTCACCGACCACACCTACGATTTCGCCACGTTCAATATTGAACGATAACGCTTTCACGGCCACATGCACTCCGTGGCGCGACGGGTACTCGATACGAAGATTTTTAACTTCTAAAAGTGACATTACCAGACCTCTACTGCTTCGGCAGTTTTCTGCCCTGTCTGAAAAATTGAATCCATTCCTGCCAGTATAAAATGCTGGCAATTTACAAGCTCATCAATGTGGCAAAAATTTTACACAAAAGCAACAAACAGAGTATAAAAAATCGAAAGCGGTTAAATTAAAAGCAATTAAGCCATATAAAAATGCAGCTTGTATGCATATCATCTTGCCAGCCAAGGTGCTGTAGCACGTCCACTCTAGGTGACAAAGTCAGATTTTACTGCTGTTTCACGGCAAAAACATAAAACAAAATAAAAATCAGCCACTGAATTAAACTTCAAATTTTCCCGCTAGTTTTCCATTAACATTACAGAAACAAAAACCAGATATTTTTCATTACACGATATTACCTACAAGAGTCTGGGTAAATATTTAGTCAATAAAACTATCAAAAAGCCTAAATCGCCTGACGCACTACCAGATATCAAGATAGACAAAAAAACCGTCTTCCGTGAGGGAATCCCTTATAAATAGAGAAAAATACAATATTGTGTGATCGGACAGACGCTTAACGCGCGGCATGACGCGGAATTGTCCCATTAACGACAATGGGTATCCGTGGGAACGTAGCAGATGAGGTAAAATGAAGGCATTAGCGCCGAGGCAGCCGATAGATTTCTAAGCCGGAGCGGGTCACTGGGCGACAACACGTACGCGGCCACGCAAGCAAAACAAACAAAAAAAGCCTCGTCATTTCTGACGAGGCTTCTTAATGTGGTCGGTGAAGAGGGATTCGAACCCCCGACCCTCTGGTCCCAAACCAGATGCGCTACCAAACTGCGCTATTCACCGAGAATGGGGTGGCTAACGAGACTTGAACTCGCGACAACCGGAATCACAATCCGGGGCTCTACCAACTGAGCTATAGCCACCATCAAATTGTCATGTTTACCGCGTTGACGCCATAAACTAAAATATGGTCGGTGAAGAGGGATTCGAACCCCCGACCCTCTGGTCCCAAACCAGATGCGCTACCAAACTGCGCTATTCACCGAGAAATGGGGTGGCTAACGAGACTTGAACTCGCGACAACCGGAATCACAATCCGGGGCTCTACCAACTGAGCTATAGCCACCACTATATTTTGTACCGATAAACATCCTCCGGGATGAAATGGCGCGCCCGAAAGGATTCGAACCTTCGACCTTTGGCTCCGGAGGCCAACGCTCTATCCAGCTGAGCTACGGGCGCATGCCCTATCGGCGGAGTGGAATAATACGTATATCACACTATGCCGTCTAGTACTTTTTTAACTTTTTTTACCGTTTGACGCCTTTTTGGGCAATTAAACACTGAATGTCCGACGTTGACGATGTGACACACCCCCTGAAGCTGATAACTTGTTGTTTAATGCAACAAGTTATCGGGATATAATCACCCAATATTTACATTGATTTAACAGCATCTAACGCTGTAGATCAAACCCACTCTAATAATCAGGTAAGCACGCACTTACCTTCAGGAATGTAAAGTGAGTTTAATGGATATGTCTCGAAAAATTATCATTGCCTTGGTCGCTGCGTTCACTTTTTCTGGTGCCTCTTTTGCAGCAAGCGTCAGCCAAGAAAACCACGATGTCATCGCAGAGCGCATCAAACCTGTCGGTGACGTGTATCTGGCGGGCAGCGAGCCTGTGGTTGAGAAACCAAGTGGCCCACGTGACGGCGCGACCGTTTACGGCACCTTCTGTATCGCCTGTCACGCCTCTGGCGTCAGTGGCGCACCCAAGACCGGTAATGCGGCAGACTGGGGTCCGCGTATCGCGCAAGGAAAAGACGTGTTGAAAGATCACGCGATCAACGGCTTTAACGCCATGCCACCGCGCGGGACCTGTATGGACTGTAGCGATGACGAAATCGTTGCCGCCATCGAGCACATGATCGAAGGCCTGTAACCGGCATCGAGAAAAAAGGCTTGCCAGTGGCAAGCCTTTTTTGATCGTTATTTCTTGTTAAACATGGCACGTAAGTTGGCAATGTGTGCCTGGCCTTTAGCCATGCGCTCTTCCTGGGAGACCGGTTTTTTCGTCTGCTCCCACTCCACATCGTCGTACGGCAGTTCATCGAGAAAGCGGCTTTGCGTCGGTTTAATCAACTCACCGAACTGACGGCGTTCACGGCACATGGTAAACGTCAACTCGCGCTGTGCCCGGGTGATGCCCACGTACATCAGGCGGCGTTCTTCCTCAACATTGTCTTCGTCAATGCTGGTCTGATGCGGCAAAATGCCCTCTTCTGAACCAATCAAATAGACGTACGGAAACTCCAGACCTTTGGAGGCGTGCAGTGTCATCAGTTGCACCGCGTCACTGTCGTCATCTTCTTCACCTCGCTCCATCATGTCGCGTAGTGTCAGGCGCTGAACCACCTCTTTGAGGGTCTTCTCTTCCTGATCGTAATTATCGCCTTCCAGATCAGAAACAATCCACGAATAGAGATCCGAGACATTTTTCATCCGCATCTCGGCCGCTTTCGGACTGGCAGACGTCTCGTACAACCAGTCTTCGTAATTGATGTCGCGTACCAGGGAACGGACCGCTTCGACGGTGTCTCCCCGCTCGGCCTGATCGCCGATTTTCACCAGCCAGTGAGTGAAACGGCGCAGAGTCTCCAACCCGCGACCACTGAGGTGTTGTTCAAGTCCGATTTCAAAACTGGCCTCGAACAAACTTTTGCCCCGCATGTTGGCGTAACTGCCAAGCTTCTCCATCGTCACCGGGCCGATTTCCCGTTTGGGCGTGTTAACGATGCGCAGAAACGCGTTGTCATCATCCGGATTCACCAGCACCCGCAGATACGCCATGATGTCTTTGATTTCAGCTCGGGCAAAAAACGACGTGCCGCCGGACAACTTGTATGGCACTCGGTTTTGCATCAATGACTTTTCAATCAGGCGCGACTGGTGATTACCGCGGTACAAAATCGCATAGTCACGGTAATCGGTGCGGTTAAGAAATTTGTGCGCAATCAGCTCACCAGTGATCCGTTCCGCTTCGTGCTCTTCATTCTTGGCCAACAGGACTTTGAGTTTTTCACCGTCCGGAATTTCAGAAAACAGAGATTTTTCATACACGTGCGGATTGTTGGCAATCAGAATGTTGGCCGCGCGCAAAATCCGGCTGGTCGAGCGGTAGTTCTGCTCAAGCTTGATCAGACGCAGGTTGGGGTAATCTTCACCAAGCAGTACCAGGTTCTGTGGCTTGGCGCCACGCCAGGAGTAAATCGACTGATCGTCGTCGCCCACCACCGTCAGACGCCCGCGCTCACCGACCAGCAGTTTCACCAGTTCGTACTGACTGGTGTTGGTGTCCTGATATTCGTCCACCAGCAGGTAGCGAATCCGGTTCTGCCAGCGCTGACGCACGTCCTGATTATGACGCAGCAACAATACCGGCATCAGGATCAGGTCATCGAAATCAAGGGCGTTATACGCCTGCATCTGCTTTTGATACATCTCGAAACAAAATGCAAACAGCTGCTGCTGTTCCCCCTGGGCATGCGCCTTGGCTTGCTCCGGCGTCAGCATGTCGTTTTTCCAATTGGAAATCGTACTCATCAGTTGACGCAGCAAATCTTTGTCGCCGTCGAGCTGCTTCTCGGTCAACTCTTTCAACAGCGCCAACTGGTCCTGATCATCAAACAGGGAGAAGCCAGCTTTCAGCCCGAGGGTTTTGTACTCACGGCGAATGATATTCAGCCCGAGCGTGTGGAACGTCGACACCATCAGGCCACGCGATTCCGCTTTGCCCAAGGTCTGCCCCACCCGCTCTTTCATTTCTCGCGCCGCTTTATTGGTGAAGGTCACCGCCGCAATATTGCGCGCTTTGTAGCCACACTGCTGAACCAGGTAGGCAATTTTGTTGGTGATCACACGTGTTTTGCCCGAGCCGGCGCCGGCCAGCACCAGGCACGGACCCGACACATATTTCACCGCTTCATCTTGTCTTGGGTTCAGCTTCATCGTCAGCTCAATTCAGTAAAAAAACAGGGCGACTATAATAATGCTGCAATGGCATGATTGCTATTGTCTCTGCAATAAGATTTTTTACGTCGATTCACAATACTTGGTTGCATAACTGCCTGCAATGTGAGCTATAATGAATGAACGTTCATTCATTGGTGGTGGGATTTATGACCAGTAACACTAGTGTAGATAAACGTGAGCAGATACTCCTGGCCGCGGAAGCCCTGATTGCAGAATCCGGTTTTCAGGGGCTATCGATGCACCGGCTGGCAACCGAAGCCGGCGTCGCTGCAGGCACGATCTACCGTTATTTCTCGGATAAAGAGCATCTCCTCGATGAGGTACGTTTACATGTTACGCAACGCATAGCCAATGAAGTGCAGGCTGGTGTCTCTGATGATATGCCGCTGAAACAGCGCTATCGAACGATGTGGCTCAACATCTGGAATCTGGCCGGTTCTAATCTGGATATTCTGAAAAACCGGGTTCAGTACGAATCGTTGCCCTCTTCACAGTGCTGCGCACGTAAAGAAGTGGAGCGGGAAATGTTTGACAAGGTTTACCGGCTTTTCGAAGAAGGGAAACAAACCGGCCTGTTTAAACCTCTGGCTCATGAGGTGCTATCCGGCCTGAGCTTTGAAGCCAGCGTTGCGTTGGCACGAAAACACGCTTTGGGATTTTATCAGCTGGACGATGACGCACTTGAAGCGGCCATTGAAGCCAGCTGGGATGCAATAATTAAACACTAACTTGGAGTTCTCATAAGAATGAAAAAGTGGACTTTCTTTATGATACTGATCGTCATACTGCTGTTTGGCAGTGTGATAGGTGTCAACATGTTCAAGCAACAGAAGATTGCCGAATTCATGGCCAATCGGCCTGAGCCTGAATTTCCGGTCACCGCGATGGAAGTCAAAGCCGTCGACTGGGTACCGGTGATTGAAGCGATCGGCTTTATCGAGCCGAATCAGGGGGTGACCATTTCGAACGAAACCGCCGGCATTGTTGATCAAATCACTTTCGAGTCCGGCACTCAGGTTGAATCGGGCCAACCACTGGTCCTGCTCGACTCTGATGTGGAAAAAGCCAACCTGAAGAGCTCGCAGGCGCGCCTGCCAGCGGCCAAAGCCAAATACGAACGTTACCGTGGGCTGTACAAAAAAGGCTCCATTTCCAAAGAAGCGTTTGATGAAGCCGAAGCAAACTACTACTCACTGTCGGCAGACATCGAGTCGCTGAAAGCCACCATTGACCGCCGTGAAATCAAAGCGCCATTTGCTGGTGTGGTTGGTATCCGTAACGTGTATTTGGGTGAGTACCTGCAAACCGGTACCGAGATTGTGCGCCTGGAAGACACCAGCGTGATGCGTCTGCGCTTCACCGTGCCTCAGCGCGATATCTCTCGTATTAGTTTGAAGCAGGAAGTCGATATATTTGTCGATGCTTACCCGGATCAGCCATTCAAAGGGGCGATCACTGCGATTGAGCCTGCCGTCAGCGTGCAGAGCGGTCTGATTCAGGTTCAGGCAGACATCCCGAACAGCGACGGTAAACTGCGCAGCGGTATGTTTGCCCGCGCGCACATCATCCTGCCAAAGCTGGCAAACCAGGTGACGCTGCCGCAAACTGCCATCACTTTCACGCTTTACGGCAACAATGTTTACGTGATCACGGATAAAGATGGTGAGAAACGCGTTCAGCAACACGTGGTAAAAGTGGGTGAACGCACCAAAGACATCGCTCACATTCTTGAAGGCGTGAAACCGGGTGATACGGTGGTGACCACAGGTCAGGTACGTTTGAGTAACGGTGCTAAAGTGCGCATCGTCGAAAGCGATGCCACCACCACACCAGCTGAAACACCAATGCTGTAAGCGAGGGACACATGCGCTTTACTGATGTTTTCATTAAACGTCCGGTTTTAGCGGTATCGATCAGCTTTTTGATAGCCCTGCTCGGTTTGCAGGCGGTATTCAAAATGCAGGTGCGGGAATACCCTGAAATGACGAATACGGTGGTGACGGTCACCACCAGCTACTACGGCGCCAGTGCCGACCTGATCCAGGGCTTTATTACCCAGCCTTTGGAACAGGCCGTCGCCCAGGCAGACAACATTGACTACATGACGTCGCAATCGGTGTTGGGTCAGTCGACCATTACGGTCAACATGAAACTCAATACCGATCCGAACGCCGCGCTGTCCGACGTCCTGGCAAAAACCAACTCGGTACGTTCTCAGTTGCCCAAAGAGGCAGAAGACCCGACGGTTACCATGTCGACCGGTTCGACTACTGCGGTGCTGTACATCGGCTTTACCAGCCCTGAGCTGAACTCAAGCCAGATCACCGACTATCTGGAACGGGTGATCAACCCTCAGCTGTACGCCGTGAACGGTATCTCGAGCATCGACTTGTACGGCGGGCTTAAGTACGCCCTGCGCGTATGGTTGGACCCGGCTAAAATGGCGGCGCTCGATCTGACCGCCACCGATGTGATGTCGATTCTGAACGCCAACAACTACCAGTCGGCGACGGGTCAGTCGGTCGGTGAATTCGTGTTGTACAACGGCAGCGCCGATACTCAGGTGTCGAACGCCGACGAGCTGAAAGCTCTGGTGGTCAAAACCGAAGACAACGGCACGGTGATCCGCCTGGGTGACATTGCCAAAGTCATGCTGGCGAAAAGCCACGACACCTACCGCGCCAGTGCCAATGGCCGGGAAGCGGTAGTGGCAGCGATCAACGCGGCGCCAAGCGCCAACCCGATCAACATCGCTGCGGACGTGATGAAGCTGTTGCCGGATCTGAAGAAAAACATGCCGAGCAACATCGAGATGAACGTGCTGTATGACTCAACGATTGCGATCAACGAGTCGATCCACGAGGTAATCAAAACCATCGTGGAAGCGGCGATCATCGTACTGGTGGTGATCACCCTGTTCCTGGGGTCATTCCGGGCGGTCATCATCCCGATCGTCACCATTCCGCTGTCGCTGATTGGTGTGGCCATGGTCATGCAGGCAATGGGTTTCTCCTGGAACCTGATGACGCTGCTGGCAATGGTTCTGGCCATCGGTTTGGTGGTGGACGATGCAATCGTGGTACTGGAGAACGTCGACCGGCACATTAAAGAAGGCGAATCGCCGTTCCGCGCTGCCATCATAGGGACACGTGAAATCGCGGTTCCGGTTATCGCCATGACCCTGACGCTGGGCGCGGTATACGCCCCGATCGCGCTGATGGGCGGTATCACCGGCTCGTTGTTCAAAGAGTTTGCCCTGACTCTGGCCGGTTCGGTGTTTGTTTCCGGTATCATCGCGTTGACCCTGTCTCCGATGATGTGTTCGAAAATGCTTAAAGCCAATGAACAACCGGGCAAATTCGAGCAGAAAGTGCACCACTTACTGGATCGCATGACCAACCGTTACGAGCGCATGCTGCGTGCAGTGATGCAACACCGTCCGGTGGTGATCGCATTTGCAATCATCGTGTTCGGCAGTCTGCCGGTGCTGTTCAAGTTCATTCCAAGTGAACTGGCACCATCGGAAGACAAAGGGGTGATCATGCTGATGGGTACCGGCCAGTCCAACGCGAACCTGGACTATCTGGCCAACACCATGGCGGACGTGAACCGTATTCTGTCGGATCAGAAAGAAGTTCAGTTTGCTCAGGTGTTTACCGGTGTTCCGAACTCCAACCAGGCGCTGGGGATTGCCTCGATGGTGCCTTGGAGCCAGCGTGAAGCGAGCCAGGCTGATGTGACCAACCGCGTTGGTGGTCTGGTGAAAGACATCCCGGGCATGTCGGTCACCGCGTTCCAGATGCCAGAACTGCCCGGCGCGGGCTCCGGTCTGCCGATCCAATTTGTCATCACCACGCCGAACGCGTTTGAAAGCCTGTTCACCATCGCCACCGACGTACTGGCCGAAGTGAACCAGAACGCCATGTTTGTCTACTCGGACCTGGATCTGAACTACGACTCCGCGACGATGAAAATCAACATCGACAAGGACAAAGCCGGTGCGTACGGCGTGACCATGCAAGACATCGGGGTCACTCTGGGGACGATGATGGCCGACGGTTACGTAAACCGTATCGACCTCAACGGCCGTTCGTACGAAGTGATCCCTCAGGTTGAACGTAAGTGGCGCCTGAACCCGGAATCGATGAACAACTACTACGTGCGCGCGGCGGATGGTAAAGCAATCCCGCTTGGCAGCCTGATCACCATTGATGTGATTGCTGAACCTCGTTCACTGCCGCACTTTAACCAGCTGAACTCCGCCACCATAGGCACAGTTCCGGCGCCGGGTACGGCAATGGGAGACGCGATCAACTGGTTTGAGAACATCGCAGAAACCAAGCTGCCACGCGGCTACAACCACGATTACATGGGTGAAGCCCGTCAATACGTGACTGAAGGCAGCGCCCTGTACGCCACCTTTGGTCTGGCTCTGGCGGTGATCTTCCTGGTACTGGCGATTCAATTTGAATCCGTCAAAGACCCGCTGGTGATCATGGTGTCGGTACCGCTGGCTATTTGTGGGGCACTGATTGCGCTGGCATGGGGGGCGTTCCTTGGCACAACGACCATGAACATCTACTCTCAGGTCGGGTTGATTACCCTGGTCGGTCTGATCACCAAACACGGTATTCTGATCTGTGAAGTGGCCAAGGAAGAACAGTTGCACAACAAACTGAGCCGCATTGACGCGGTCATGGAAGCGGCCAAAGTTCGTTTGCGTCCGATTCTGATGACCACGGCGGCGATGATTGCCGGCCTGATCCCATTGATGTACGCCACGGGCGCTGGGGCGCAGCAGCGCTTCAGCATCGGTATCGTCATCGTGGCTGGTCTGGCGCTGGGGACACTGTTTACCCTGTTCGTACTGCCAGTGATCTACAGCTATCTGGCGGAAAAACATAAGCCACTGCCGGTGTTTGTCGAGGACAAAGATCTGGAAAAGCTGGCACGGGTGGATGAGGCCAAAGCAGCTCAGCGCCAGCTGGCTGACAACAACCATTAATTCATCTGCTCGTTGACTCTATTTACAGGCCACTTCGGTGGCCTTTTTTTATTGTGCTCGCTTTTTTACGCCAAACAGGGCGACTTTCCCAGTCCAATTACATAAAATAATCTCAAACGGACAGGAGTTATGACACATGTTTGATCCCAAAAAATTAGAGCAAGTCGCGAAGCAGATTCACGACGCCATGCCACAGCCGGTCAAAGACCTCGGCGCCGATGTGGACCAGAAGGTACGCCAGGTGATCCAGGGCCAGTTAAACAAACTGGACGTGGTCAGCCGCGAAGAGTTTGATGTCCAGACTCAAGTGCTGCTGCGCACGCGCCAGAAGCTGACCGAGATGGAGCAAAAACTGGCCGAGATTGAGCAGAAGCTGGCGGACAAAGAACAGTAATTCTGCCGCCTGCACGCTCTGACGCAGACAAAGAAAAAGGCTTGCCCATTCGGAGCAAGCCTTTTGTTTTAGTTAAGGTTGTGTTTGCTTGTTGTATTTATTGACCCCGATCTGTGCGGAGTGCATCTGGGGAGAACGTGTCGCCACCCTCCCCCCGATCTCTTGTCGGAGGCGACTTAGCCACCAACCGCAATGCGTTTCATGTCGGTCATGTAACCACGCAGCTCTTCACCGATGTACTCCACCGGGTGATTGCGGATCGCATCGTTCACGGCGATAAGCGTGGCGTTATCCACGTGGTTGGAAACCTCACCAAGCCCCTGACCAATCACGTCCGTGCCGACCGATGGCATGAACTGTTCACGCAGCAGCGGCGTGGCCACATTGGCAAATAAGTAGTTGCCGTATTCTGCCGTATCAGAAATCACCACGTTCATTTCATACAAGCGCTTACGTGCAATGGTGTTGGCAATCAGTGGCAGCTCGTGCAGCGACTCATAGTACGCTGACTCGTCAATGATGCCTGAAGCGGTCATGGCTTCAAACGCCAGCTCAACCCCGGCTCGCACCATGGCGATCATCAGGATGCCGTTGTCGAAGTATTCCTGCTCAGAAATCTCAACGTCGGATTCCGGGTAGTTTTCAAACGCCGTTTCACCGGTTTCTGCACGCCAGCCCAGCAGGTTCACGTCGTCGTTCGCCCAGTCAGCCATCATGGTGCTGGAGAAATGCCCGGTGATGATGTCATCCATGTGTTTGTTGTACAGCGGACGCATCAGCTCTTTCAGCTGCTCAGACAGCTCAAATGCCTTGACTTTGGCCGGGTTCGACAGGCGATCCATCATGTGCGTGATGCCACCGAACTTAAGCGCTTCCGTGATGGTTTCCCAACCGTATTGCAGCAGTTTACCGGCGTAACCGGCGTCAATGCCTTCCGCAATCATCTTCTCGTAGCAGACGATGGAACCGGCCTGCAGCATGCCACACAAAATGGTTTGCTCACCCATCAGATCCGATTTCACTTCCGCCACGAACGACGATTCCAGACAGCCTGCGCGATGGCCACCGGTTGCAGCTGCCCAGGCTTTAGCGATATCCCAGCCTTCGCCTTTCGGGTCATTTTCCGGGTGCACCGCGATCAGAGTCGGAACACCAAAGCCGCGTTTGTATTCTTCACGTACTTCGGTACCCGGACATTTTGGTGCCACCATCACGACCGTCAGGTCTGGACGAATTTGCATGCCCTCTTCCACAACGTTAAAGCCGTGGGAGTAACCCAGTGCCGCCCCTTCTTTCATCAGGGGCATCACCGTTTCTACTACATTGGTGTGCTGTTTGTCCGGGGTCAGATTTATCACCAGATCCGCTTGCGGGATCAGGGTTTCGTAGCTGCCGACTTCAAAGCCGTTATCTTTGGCATTTTTGTATGACTGACGTTGCTCGTCGATCGCCGCCTGGCGCAGCGCATAAGCGACGTTCAGACCCGAATCACGCATGTTCAGGCCCTGATTCAGGCCCTGAGCACCACAACCAACAATCACCACTTTCTTGCCTTTGAGGTAATCCGCCTCCGTCGCAAATTCACTGCGATCCATAAAACGACAACGACCAAGCTGGTCCAACTGCTCACGCAGGTTCAAAGTATTGAAATAGTTAGCCATGGGGCTCTCCTTTAATCATTCGTCCTAGAAAGGTCAGCGCTGACTCGCTGAATGATTTCATACTAAAGCAGACATCAAATTGCTTAAAGTGATATATTCACAATTAGTTATTGCAAATAATGCAACAGAAAGTGACCTATTCATGAACACCAAACACCTGCAGATGTTCATTCATCTGTGTGACAGTAAAAGTTTCAGCAAAACGGCATCGGCGATGCACATCAGCCCGTCGGCACTGAGCCGTCAGATCCAGAAGCTGGAAGACGAAACCGGTCAGAGCCTATTTCTGCGTGACAATCGCAGTGTCGATCTCACTCCGGCCGGCAAGCGTCTGCTGCCGGTGGCGCTGAAAATCCTCAACGACTGGCAACAGTACAGCGCGCAGCTGAGCGGCCATGAAGCAGAGCTGAAAGGGGAAATCCGTCTCTATTGTTCGGTCACGGCCAGCTACAGCCACTTACCGGAACTGCTTTCCGAGCTGCGCCTGCAACACCCTTTGATTGAATTTAAACTCTCGACCGGCGACCCGGCGCAGGCCATAGACAAGATACTCAACGATGAAGCCGACATCGCCATCTCAGCCAAGCCGGATCAACTGCCTGCGCGGCTGGAGTTTGAGACCATCAGCGAAGTCCCCCTGTCGGTGATTGCACCGATTGGCGTCAGCAGCTTTGCGGAGCAGTTGCAACAGGAGTCACCCGACTGGGATTCGATTCCGTTCATCATCCCCGAAGCCGGTACGGCCCGTGAGCGGGCCAACGCCTGGTTTAAAGCGATGCGGATCCGGCCGAACATTTACGCGCAAGTCTCCGGCCATGAAGCGATCGTCAGCATGGTGGCGCTCGGTTGTGGTGTGGGTATCGCGCCGGATGTGGTGATCAATAACAGCCCGGTCAGAGAAAAAATTCAGCGCCTGAAAGTCGAGCCGATCAAGCCCTTTACCCTTGGCGTGTGCTGCAAGCGATCGCAGTTGGATAATCCGCTCATCAAAGCGTTATGGACCGTGGCCGAAGGAAAATTTATTGCCCCTTAACCGGCGCCGGATCAATACAAACAAGCCACGCAGTTGCGTGGCTTGTTTCAGGAAGCGGGGTTAAATCACCCGGGAAAACTGCTGCTGGCGCGCTTTCTTCCGCAAGTATTTATCAAAACACATGCAGATATTGCGGATCAGCAGCCGGCCACGCAGAGTAACGCGAATTTCCCGCTCATCCACTTCCACCAGCTGATCGTCGATGAAGGTCTGCAACAGCGTCAGATCTTCGTCGAAATAACGGTTGAAACGCACACCAAACTGGCGTTCGATCTGATGTTTATCGAGACGGAAGTTACAGATCAACTGCTTAATGACCTCCCGGCGTAACAGATCGTCGCTGTCCAGCGCGACCCCTTTCCACAGCGCATGGCGCTGTTCACTGACCTGAGCGTAGTAGTGTTTGAGTTCTTTCTGGTTCTGGGCATAAACGTCCCCGACCATGGAGATCGCCGACACACCAAAACCGACCAGATCACAGTCGCCCTGTGTGGTGTAACCCTGGAAATTGCGGTGCAGTACGCCATTGCGCTGCGCCACCGCCAGCTCATCGTCCGGACGAGCAAAATGGTCCATGCCGATGAACTGATAACCGGCCCCGGTCAGGGTCGCAATCGTGTCCTGGAGGATCGCCATTTTCTCTTCTGCCGGTGGCAAGTCCTGATCCTTGATTTTGCGTTGAGCAGCGAACAGCTGCGGCATGTGCGCGTAGTTAAATACCGACAACCGGCCCGGCGCCATCGCCAGCACCTGTTTCAGTGTGTCGGCAAACGTGGCTTGCGTCTGTTTCGGCAGGCCATAAATCAGATCCAAGTTGGTCGAACGAAAACCCAGTTGTTTGGCACGCGCCACCATGGCAACAATAAAATCTTCATCCTGCTCACGATTGACCAGCTTCTGCACTTCCTTGTTGAAGTCCTGCACGCCAATACTGAGACGGTTAAAGCCTTCATTACGCAAATGGTCCAGCATCGTGAGTTCGATTTCACGCGGATCCACTTCGATGCTGATCTCCGCGTCGGCACTGAAATGAAATTCATCACGCAGCAGATTCATCACGCGACTGATTTGCGCTTCCGAGAGAAAAGTCGGTGTCCCGCCGCCAAAATGCAGCTGCGTCACTGTACGTCCCTGCAGCAAACCTGCACGAGTACGGATCTCCAGTTCCAGCACGTCCAGGTATTCATCGGCTTTGTGCGAGTGACGGGTGATCACTTTATTGCAGCCGCAGTAGTAACACAGTTTGTGGCAAAACGGGATGTGGATGTACAGCGACAGCGGTCGCTCAGGGTACTGAGTGCACGCCATGTCGTAATCGGCAATCGTGAACGCCTCGTGAAACTCCAGGGCGGTCGGGTATGAGGTATAGCGCGGTCCGGAATAGTTGTACTTCTCGAGTACGGCTTGGTCCCACACAATTTGCTGGCTGGCTACGACTTGCTGCGACATGGTGCTATTTTCCGTTCAGGCCCTCACGGGCGTTGCTTCTTTGACGGGCTATTTTGCCACACCGGAATGACAGACACCGGGTAGCAAAAGAGGTTTCTGGTATAAAATTTCAGAACTTGCTAGCTCGATCACTCACCCTTAAGTGTAGTGTGATCGAGCTAGCATGCGTTCGGTTCAGATCATCTGAATGTTGATCTGATTGTTCAGGGGCTGAACGTTTTTATGCAGCGTTTTCAGCTCTTCAACGATGGCATCGTTGAGACGAGATTCGGCTTTCTGGCGCGTCAGATTCTGTTGCATACGCTCTTTCTTCGCCAGTTGTTGACGATCGTCACCGCGCGCCATGTCTTTGACAATGTAGTACAACTCAGAAATCGCCGGATAGGTCTGATCAAAATCGACCCGGTCATCACCCTGGACATAGTCCATGATGCAGTAGACACGAATGCTGATTTCCGACAAATCGCACTGGCCCTGAATACCGGCCAGACACAATGTCTGAACATTATCAAAAATATTGGCGTTGCGTTTCTGAATCGCCAAAGCCTGGTGTTGCTGCTGCAACTCCTTTTGCTTCTTCAGTTGGAGCAGAAGGTAACCCGCGTACGAGGCTAAGCCGAGAATAATGATTCCACCCGCAATGGCCAGTAAGGTTACGTTCATCACTGTTTACTATCCTTTAAAATCGTTCAGATCCAGGTCTTCAAACTGAGACAACAGATCGTCGTCGGAACTGGCGCGACGCGGCGATTTTTTCGCTACGGGTGCCGGTTCGGACTCCGGCTCGCTGGCCAGATCGTCATCCGTCTCGTCGTACAGACCGAGTTGCTTCATCAGTGCCTCGATGCGATCGAGTTTTTCGTTCACGTACTTTTGCAGGCCAGCGCCCAGCTTTTCGCCATTGTCCAGACGTTCCAGCAATACGTTCAGTTGCGCATCGTTCTCCAGCATAGCCAGTTCCTGCTCAGCAGACAGGCGACGCTGAGTTTTGCTCTGCTTCTTCGGCGCTTCCACCACCAGTGGAATTTTCTTCTGGCTGCCTAAACGCGGATCACGTTGTTGCGCAGCCTGGCGCATTTGCTGCTCTTTGGCTTCCGAGTTACGGTTACCGGTTTTCAGCCCTTTGCGCTTTTTATCTCGTTTACGCAGACGGCCTTCGACGTCTGACTGAGTGCGGTTACGGACGACAACGACGTCGGTATTTCCGCCTGATCTTGCTTTTTTCTTGCGACTCATTACTGGGGTTTCCTCAGTAAAATTACATCTTTGCCTATAAATTCCAGCTTGAGCTGATCCCGCTCTGCCAGATACCGGAACGTTTGACGACTAAAAAACACCACATGGGTCGGGTCATTTTTATAGTGCCATCCGGCAAACGCCTCTACGTCGATAACCATCTTGGTCATCAGACCAATCCAGCCACCTGGCTTAACCAAATTCAACCATTGTTGCCACACCTGATCGGGCCGGTATAAGTGCTCGATGACTTCCGTGGCGGTCATAAAATCGTAACGATGCTCCAACACGCCGCTATCCGGGTGGTAATAGAGATCGTACAGACTGACTTTGTGCCCCTGCTCTTCGAGCATCAGCGACAAAGTCGGCCCCGGACCGCAACCAAAATCGAGCCCGTGCGACTGCGGCGCCAGGCGCTCTTGCAGCGGCTGCGCTATCCGCGACAAAAAGTGCCGATAGCCTTGGTCCGACGGATCGTTCTCATGCAGATCATAGTGAGCTTTTTCTGCCTTTGCATCCAATCGCTGAGATGGATCAACAAAAACCAGTGCGCAGCGCTGACACTGAAGATAGGCGCGGCGTGAGTCTTGAAAATAAAACTCAATCTCTGGGCTGTGGCATAAAGGGCAATCGTGCATGCGGTCATCCTCAAACAGGGATGCGCAACATACCAGAAACTGCGATCAGAGTGGAGCACTATTGGGTGTTTTCTCACCAGTTTGGCGAAAAAAATCCGAGAACCGGTGACAACAGAGATAAAAAAAGCGACAGGTAACCCCGTCGCTTTCTAAATGCCATCAAGTGGCGAAACTGTGTTGCACCCATTCCGGTGCACCAATATTCCTTTTGTTTTTCGTGCTTTCCCTGCGCAAAAGTGTCGTTTTTCACCATCCTGATGAATTTTGGCTTTCCTTTTGCTACTTCCTGTCTGTACCTGGGCTCATCCTGAGCCTGATCCGTTTCACTGTCTAAACCATTAGACGAGGTGACCATCCCTATCGGGTAAGCGTCCTGGCTTACCTGAATCCTTTCTCTTTCGAGCGGACATCCATGGCCCGCATCCTTGAAGACCTGCTTGGTCTGATATCCTGTGGCCAGCTCCCTGCTGACGGAACTACTGTACCTCAGCCGTTTAGACCTGCAAGAGCGCAAACACAAAAAATAAGATTCTTTGTCGCCTTTTAAACTGAGTTCATTTAAATCAATCAGTTATGAAAGATCGTGTTACATTTTTCCCGACAAGTATGGCGGATCTCTTACACAAACAGCAGACAGTCGCGAAGCAAGGCAGCCAGTAGCGATGTGATCTTGGTCAAAAAAACAAACCGCCCCGGTCGAGGACCGGGGCGGTTTGTTATAACCGTTGCTCGAGCGAATCAGGCTTAGTGCAGACCACCAACGTATTTAGACAGTGTCTCGATATCGTCGTCAGTCAGCTTTTTCGCGATGTCACGCATCATGCCGTTCATGTCGTTATTGCGGTCGCCATCACGGAATTTTTGCAGCTGAGCTTTGATGTAGTCAGCATGCTGACCAGAAATTTTAGGGAAACCTGAAAGCTCAGTACCGTTGCCGCGCGGGCCATGACAAGCGATACACGCGGTCAAACCACGTTCAGCATCGCCAGCGGTGTAAAGGGCTTGGCCGTTTTTCACCACGTTTTCCGGTGTTGTATTACCTGAAATGGGCAGAGAAGCGTAGTATGCCGCCAAGTCCGCCATGTCTTCTTCGGTCAATGGCATCGCCATACCACTCATTACCGGATCGTAACGGCCTTGTTTACCAGCACTTGTCATACCTAACTTAAGGTCCTTCAACTGCTTCTCAATGTATTTGGCGTGTTGGCCTGCAAGTTTAGGGTACATTGCAAGTTGACTATTGCCGTCCGCTCCATGACAGGCAACACACGTTTGGGATTTTGCTTTACCAGCTTCGATGCTGCCTTGGGCTAATACACTGCAGCTGGCTAAAAGACTCAAGATTAGCGCTAATTTCTTCATGACATTCCATTATAATTATCAAGCTTCCAGTACCACTCTGCGTTGCCACTCATGGTACAATAGGCGACCTTATGCCGAGCACGGTTATTTTACACATTTTCACAAAAAAGTAATCAATCGACTACACAAAGTCGAGATGGAGTTAACAGTGAGCGTAAAAATTCATTACCAAAACACGCATTTCATCACGAGTGCACCTGATATTCGTCATCTGCCAGAAGATGAAGGCATCGAGGTTGCGTTCGCCGGTCGCTCCAATGCGGGCAAATCCAGTTCTCTTAACCGTCTGACCAACCAAAAAAGCCTGGCAAAAACCAGTAAAACCCCCGGCCGGACACAGTTAATCAACCTGTTTAAGGTGACCGAAGGCTGTCATATCGTCGACCTGCCGGGCTACGGCTTTGCTCAGGTGCCACTCGAAATGAAGAAAAAGTGGCAGAAGTCACTCGGAGAATATCTGCAAAAACGTCAGTGCCTGAAAGGTCTGGTGGTACTGATGGACATCCGTCACCCGATGAAAGATCTCGATCAGCAATTGATTTACTGGGCCGTTGACTGTCAAATCCCGGTGCTGGTGCTGTTAACCAAAGCCGATAAGCTAAAAAGTGGCGCACGCAAAGCTCAGGTACTGAAAATTCGTGAAGCGGCGATGGCCTTTGGTGGCGACGTCAAAGTGGACGCTTTCTCGTCGCTCAAAGGTATCGGAGTCGATATTCTGCGTAACAAATTGGATGAGTGGTTTGCGCCCGCGCTGGCACTGCAGTTGGAAGAAGCGGCGCCCGACGATGAGCAGGGAGAAGCGCCAGCAGATGAACAGGCCGACTGAGCGTGTCCTAACCCGTTTCCAGCCCTGCCACTCGGTGGGGCTTTTTCTTACCTGTTTGTTGATCGCCTGGCCCCAGAAATAAAAATCCCCACCATCCTGGCGGGGCAACGGGAGAGAAATAGGAGGTAATTATTATTATGTGACTAAGGATTCACTAAAGCCGGCGATTTTTCAACCGTGCAATTTTACACTTCAACCTCTCCTTATTTGCCTCAAAGACTCAAAGTAAGATCATGATAATCTTATAGTTAGTATCTTTAGATTGCTCATTTCGCGCCGAAATGCGGTATTAGTTTTCTTTCTGAAATAACAAAACTGTGATTGGTGATAAATTACAAAATTGTGGTTTATTACCGATCATTTCGTGACGGAAGTATCCGCGAATGAAGCAATGGACGCTGAGTCGTCTTGGCGCAGTGAAGGTGGGAGTGGTGCTCTGGCGTTGGCCCAATAAAAAACGCCCCAGTCAAATACTGACTGGGGCGGCTGAATCAGCCTAATCCAATAACGTGAAACAAAAGGTCTGAAAGATAGAACATCTTACCTCTGTACCCTACGCCGCTTAATGTACAACAATTGGTCAGAAATGAAAACTCTTTTTGTAGTTTTTTTTCATTAAATTTTTATTAAGCAACATACGAGTATCCAGGGCCAAGTCTTTTTTAGAGACAAAAAAAAGCCAGTGTTTGTGCACTGGCTCATATATTTTCAGACATTCAGCACAAAAAGTGGTTAGTGCGCTTGATCCCAGTTGTCACCATGGCCCGCTTCAGCAACCAGAGGTACATCCAACTGCGCGGCCGACTCCATCAATTGTTGTACTTTACTTTCAATTTCGGACAAAGATGACTCTTCCACTTCGAACACCAGTTCATCGTGTACCTGCATTAACAGTTTCACGCGTCCCTGGCCTTCCTGCTCAATCCAATCAGCCACCAGCAACATGGCTTTTTTGATGATGTCCGCCGCCGTACCCTGCATCGGTGCATTGATCGCCGCACGCTCAGCCGCCTTGCGACGCATACCGTTTCGTGAAGTGATCTCCGGCAGATGCAACCGGCGGCCAAAGATAGTCTCAACGTAGCCCTGATCCGCCGCCGTACTGCGGGTGTCTTCCATATATTGCATCACTCCCGGGTAGCGCTCAAAGTAGGTGTCCATGTACTGCTGCGCTTCACCACGCGGAATGCCCAGCTGTTTAGCCAGACCAAACGCACTCATGCCGTAAATCAGGCCAAAATTGACCGCTTTGGCGCGGCGGCGTTGTTCACTGGTCACGTCTTCGATGTTGACCCCAATGATCTCCGCCGCGGTCGCCGCGTGGATATCTTTACCTTGCTGGAATGCTTCCAGTAGCGCTTTGTCGCCCGACAGATGAGCCATAATCCGCAATTCAATCTGCGAGTAGTCGACCGCCATGATTTTGTAGCCGTGCGGCGCCACAAACGCCTGACGGATCCGGCGCCCTTCCTCATTACGGATTGGAATGTTCTGCAAGTTCGGATCGGTTGAAGATAGACGCCCTGTCGCGGTTACCGCCTGATGGTAAGAAGTATGCACTCGGCCCGTTTCAGGGTTAATCATCTTCGGCAGTTTATCGGTATAGGTGGATTTGAGTTTGGCCAGGCCGCGGTATTCCAGGATCAGTTTTGGTAGTGGGTAATCGAGCGCCAGCTCCTGCAACACTTCTTCATTGGTCGACGGTGTGCCTGATGGTGTCTTCTTAACAACAGGTAAACCCATTTTCTCAAATAACAGCGCTTGCAACTGCTTAGGCGAGTTCATATTGAACTCCTGCTCAGCCACGTCGTAAGCTTGCTTCTCCAACTCGTCGAGACGCAGCGCAATTTCCTGAGACTGGGCAGCCAGCTTCATGTCATCGATCAACACCCCGGTGCGCTCAATACGTGACAGTACCGGCACCAGAGGCATCTCAATCTCGCGGTAGACACTGGCCAGCTTGTCGTCCTGTTCAATATTGGCGATCAGACGCTGATGCAAACGCAAGGTTACGTCGGCATCTTCTGCGGCGTAAGGCGCGGCTTGTTCGAGATCGATTTGATTGAACGTCAGTTGATTCTTACCTTTCCCGGCAATCTGCTCAAAGGAAATGCAGCTGTGCTGCAAAAAGCGCAGTGCCAGGCTGTCCATATCGTGCTTGCCACCAACGCTGTTGAGTACGTAAGACTCCAGCATGGTGTCGTGCTCAATGCCCTTCATCTCAATACCGTAACGCGCCAACACGCTGGCGTCGTACTTGAGGTTCTGCCCCACTTTCGCCTGGTTGTCGTCTTCCAGAATCGGTTTCAGTTGCGCCAGTACCCAATCACGATCCAGTTGCTCGGGTGCATCCAGATAATCGTGCGCCACCGGCACATACGCCGCAACTCCGGCTTGCGTCGCAAACGACACCCCAACCAGGTTAGCGACCATGTAATCCAGGCTGTCGGTTTCGGTATCAAAGGCAAACACCTCTGCCGCTTTGAGTTGCTCCAGCCAAGTCTGGAAGCTGCTCTCATCAAGAATGGTCTCGTAATGGCTGCGATCTATGGTCACTGCCGAAGTGTCCAGTGCCGCCTGAGCTGCGCCCCCGCTGCGGCTGCTGGTGCCGGCCTGCTCATCCGCCTGAATCACCGGACTGCTGCCGTCCAACAGCTCATTCAGCCAGGATTTGAACGCCAATTGGCTGTAGAGTTGTACCAGCTTATCAACATCCGGCTGCGCTTTTGTCAGTGACTGAGGGGTTTCTTCCAGTTCAACGTCCAGCTTGATGGTCGCCAGCTCATAAGACAGGTAAGCGTTGTCTTTGTTCTCAACCAGCTTTTTGGCCATGGTTTTCGAGCCACGAAAACCCAGCGCCGCAATGTCATCCAGTTGCTCGTAGAGGCGATTCAATCCGCCGATTCCCTGTAACAGAGCGGTGGCCGTTTTATCGCCCACGCCCGGCACACCCGGAATGTTGTCCACTTTATCGCCCATCAGCGCCAGATAATCGATGATCAGTTCCGGTGGAATACCAAACTTTTCCACCACGCCTTCACGATCCATCACTACATTGGTCATGGTGTTGATCAACGTCACGTTGTCATCGACCAACTGCGCCATGTCTTTGTCACCGGTACTGATCAACACAGGCATGCCCGCCTGAGACGCCTGATGCGCCAGCGTGCCGATCACGTCATCGGCTTCCACCCCGGGGATCACGATCAAAGGCAATCCCATTGCACGAATCACCTCATGCAAAGGTTCTATTTGGCAACGCAGATCGTCTGGCATTGGCGGACGGTTGGCTTTGTATTCCGGATACATATCATCACGGAAGGTTTTGCCTTTGGCATCAAACACCACCGCGATGCGATCCGAGGAGAACTGGCGCATCATGCTGCGCAGCATGTTGACCACGCCATACACCGCGTTGGTCGGGATCTCACCATTGCTCATCGTGCCCGGATAGGCATGAAACGCGCGATAAAGGTACGAAGAGCCGTCGATAAGAATCAACGGATTATCAGGAATACTGGCCATAATTTAGAGTATCCAAACATAAGCGTAAAAAGATCTGCTTAGGATGCCATGACTGCCGGGATGAATCCATTTTAACTCGGTGAACCTTACTCACACATTTGCTTAACGATCCAGCGCCACCACGCCCCATCTGTGGATAACTCTGTTTATATTATTTATCCACTGGTTTTTTTTTATCACTCAAACTGTCTTAATCTAAATTTAATACTATGAATATTAACGAAAAATAAGAAGATCGATCCCCTCACCCACGATCCTCACACGATCTTCGCTTGTGGAAAAGACCCTTGGTGCCCTTTTGCCCACCTCATCCGGACTGCGCTCAAATAACGGGCATAAAAAAAGCGACATCCTAAGATGTCGCCTAGCAAAAAGGGGTCAAAGCTTTCTTCATTAAGAATGGTCATGCTTTGCCATAAAGCTATAAATTACACTGGAAGCAATGTGAGCAATGTCGTGTCAAAAAGAATGCGTGCAAGCTCAGAAAGTGCTGTCTCATCACCTTTCAACCCAAAGTTAAGCGGTAAATCAACGTCCTTGTGAACTTTCCTCATTCCCTAAGACGAGATTAATAATAATCATTCTCATTTAAGTCGTCAACAGTTAAATGAGAAAAAATCTCATTTAATTTTTTATCACCGGAGACAAGGTTTTCACAAAGTGAATTCGGGCATCTTCCAGTGGTTGGCGTGGCTCAAAACCGGCAATCAGATATTGGTTACGCAGCAGCAAACGTAGCATGGCCGGAAACTGGTTACGGGATTTGACGGTGATCCGGCGATAACCCTGTGCACACGCCCACTGCTCTTGCACATCCAGCAGTTGTTGCGCGACACCTTTGTTTCTTGCCAGCGGCGACACACCACCAAACCAACTGTAAAACGTGTCAGCGTCGAGCTGATAACCGAGCTTAAATCCCAGTAGCTCCCCTGCCTCTTCCGCCACCAGCGTCAGGTGTGGTTTGTCCGCAATCCGCTCTTTCAACGTCGCGACACTCTCCCCCTGCGCAAATTCCGCAATCTGCTCGACCACCTGAATGACTTCTTGCAATGATCCCTGACGAATCGTCACCGCCATGTGTCTTCTCCTCACTCCATCATAACGAAACAGGCCGGCACGAGGCCGACCTGATGAGTCTGTTTTCAGCAGCGCGGAGGCTTAGTCCCGCTTCAGAAACTTCGCTGTTTCAGCGTTCTCCGCAGCCAGCCATTCGGCGACGTCTTTCGCAAAGTAAGTCAGGATACCGTCGGCACCGGCGCGCTTAAAGCACAGCAACGATTCCATCACGATCTCCTGTTCTTTCAGCCAGCCGTTCTGAATCGCGGCTTTGTGCATCGCGTATTCACCGGATACCTGATACGCAAACGTCGGCACCTGCAGTTCGGTTTTGACCCGGCGCACGACATCCAGATACGGCATACCCGGTTTAACCATTACCATGTCAGCCCCTTCAGTGACATCCATCGCCACTTCGTACAACGCTTCATCGCTGTTGGCCGGATCCATCTGGTACGTTTTCTTATTGCCACCTTTCAGGTTCGACGATGAGCCGACCGCATCACGGAACGGGCCGTAGTAAGCCGATGCGTACTTCGCTGAGTACGCCATGATCTGGGTGTGGATGTAACCCGCTTCTTCCAGCGCTGCGCGAATTTTTCCGATGCGTCCGTCCATCATGTCAGACGGTGCCACCACGTCTGCGCCCGCTTCCGCGTGCGACAGTGCCTGTTTGATCAGCACCTCAGTGGTCTCGTCATTGATGACGTAACCGTCTTCATCAATGATGCCGTCCTGGCCGTGGGTCGTAAACGGATCGAGTGCGACGTCGGTGATCACACCAATTTCCGGCACATGCTCTTTCAGCAGGCGGACGGCGCGCTGAACCAGCCCATCAGGATTGTGTGCTTCAGTCGCACACAGGCTTTTCGCATCTTGATTCACCACCGGGAACAGAGCAATAGCAGGAACCCCAAGCTGCGCCAGGTACTGCGCTTCTTCCAGCATCAGGTCAATCGACAGGCGCTCAACGCCCGGCATCGATTCCACCGGCTCGCGGCGGTCTTTCCCCATCAGAATAAACATCGGGTAGATCAGGTCGTTCGCCGACAACTGGTTTTCCGCCACCAGGCGACGGCTGAAATCGTGTTTACGAACGCGGCGCAGACGGCGCCCAGGGAACTGGCCTAGAATGGATACTGACACTCTATTCTCCTTATCTGGTGCAAGTGCTAGGACCGAAATCATAACACTCTCGCTTTTTCACGCTAGGGACAAACGGCAAAAATCCCAAAACGATCTATCAGTCTTATTGCTTATGCTCTGTTTTGCATTAAGGTCACGCCAGTTTGAGCCGGGCCCCGTGGCTGTTTTATACTAAGCCTAATCACTCAGGAGAGACACCCATGATCGACACCCACGCCCATATTTACGCCTCTGAATTTGACCACGACCGTGATGAGGTGGTGCAGCGCGCGCTGGCGCAGGGCATTGAGCACATTCTGTTACCCAACATCGATCTGGACTCCATTGAACCGATGCTCAAAACCGAAGCGGCCTACCCACAGGTGTGTCGTTCGATGATGGGCTTGCACCCGTGTTACGTCGATAGCAAGGTTGACCAGACACTGGCCACCATCGAAAGCTGGTTTGAGCAGCACCCGTTTATCGCGGTGGGGGAAATCGGTATTGACCTTTACTGGGACAAAACCTTCCGTGCAGAGCAGGAAAAAGCCTTCGTCACTCAGCTGAACTGGGCCAAACAGCGCCAGTTACCAGTGGTGATCCACACCCGTGATTCGATTGAGGAAACGCTGACTTTACTGGCGCAGGAGCAAGACGGTTCGCTGCGCGGCGTGTTTCACTGCTTTGGCGGCAGTCTGGCACAAGCGCAAGCCATCAACGGGCTGGGTTTCCACCTGGGTCTCGGCGGTGTGTCTACCTTCAAAAACGGCGGTATGGATAAGGTGATTCCGCATCTGGATATGGATTACGTCATCCTGGAAACCGACTGTCCGTACCTGGCTCCGGTGCCGCATCGTGGCAAACGTAACGAGCCGGCGTACACACAATTGGTTGCGCAGCGCATCGCCCAATTGCGGGAGATCGGTCTCGACGAGGTCGACAACCTGACCACAGATAACGCCAAAACCCTGTTCAATCTCAGATAAGCTCTTTTCTCCAGGTACAAAAAAGGCTGGCACTGGCCAGCCTTTTTGCACGTCAGGTGACGCATTACTCTTCCGCCGCCGCTTCGCCGTCGTCACTCTTGCGAGTATAAAAGCGCGCAAAGAACAGACCGATTTCAAACAACAGGCACATCGGAATCGCCAGCAGAGTCTGAGAAATCATATCCGGCGGCGTCAGCAGCATCCCGACCACAAACGCCGCCACAATAATATAGGGACGCTTTTCTTTCAGGCTTTGAGGATCGGTTGCCCCAGTCCAGCACAGCAGAATGATCGCTACAGGCACTTCAAAGGCGATACCAAACGCCATGAACAGTGCCAGCACAAAATCCAGATAACTGGCAATGTCGGTTGCAAACTCCACCCCGCCCAAAGAGATGGCGGTAAAGAAACCGAACACCAGCGGAAACACCACAAAGTAGGCAAACGCCACCCCGCAGTAAAACAGCAACGAGCTGGAAAACATCAATGGCATGATCAGCCGACGTTCGTGTTTATACAAACCGGGCGCGACAAACGCCCACACCTGATAAAGAATAAACGGCACGGCCACAAACACTGACGCAATCAACGTCAGTTTGAGTGGCGTGAAAAACGGCGATGCCACATCGGTGGCGATCATGGTCGCGCCGGCCGGCAGTTTCTCAACCAGAGGTTTGGAAACAAATTCATAAATATTGCCGGAGAAATACACCAACCCGACAAACACCACCACCACGGCGACAATGCATCGCAGCAAGCGATCACGCAGTTCGAGCAAGTGGCTGATTAAAGACTGTGTCTGCTCTACCGAAGACATGGCAAACCTCATTCAAAAAAGATCAAAAAAGAGCCGCATCCCTATGCAGCTCTTTGGTCATAAGACTACTCGGCTTTTTTCTCTGCCGTGTTGGTCGCTTGGTCCGCTGCTGGCTGTGAAGCCGCAACGTGGTCATCGTCTTGGGCGGCTGACGGCTCATCCGCCGCGGGCTGAGACGATGGTTTGGCATAAGGACGCTGAACGTCCTGCGCGGCTTTCTTCAGCTCCTCGACCGACGATTTGAGCTCGGGAGAGAGGTCTTCCATGCCCATCTGTTCCGCTTTGCGCAGATTTTCCTGCAGCTCCTGAACTTTCAGCTCATGAGACAATTCGTCCTTGACGCTGTTTGCCATGCTTTTCGCGGCCCGAATAAAGCTCGTGACACTGCGAATCGCGTGCGGCAATCGTTCCGGACCTAACACCACCAAGGCCACCACAGAGATCAATACCAGTTCCCAAAAACCGATATCAAACACGAGTTAGGCCTGCTCTTTGTCTTTCTTGCTGTCAGCAGTCGCGTCCGTTTTCTGCTGCTCTAAATTTTTTTGCTCGAAGTCGGCATCGGCGTCTTTTTTTGCCGACGCGTCTTCGTCGTTCATCGCTTTCTTAAAACCTTTAACGGCACTGCCCAGGTCACCACCAATGTTGCGTAGTTTCTTTGTGCCAAACAGTAAGATAACGATGACAGCAATAATGAGAAGTTGCCAAATACTGATACCACCCATTCTTTATACCTCGGGTCTGCTTAAAAAATACTTTCTGAGTTTACCGTCTATTGACGGTAAGCTCGCCAACTGAGCAGCCAAAATGTGACCCCAGTGATACCACTGACCACCGACAACTGCTCAAATGCGTTGTTGACCAATATTGCCGAGCATACGACTAAAGTGGCGCCAACGCCAAACAAAAATCTTCCGGTCGCCTGCTGACGTTTGCTGTCTCGATAGCCCTGATAAAGCTGATCCATACGCTGGTTCATGGCCTTACCCTGACGCAGGCTATCGTACAACAACTCCGGCAACTCCGGCAGTTTTTCCGCCCAGAACGGTGCCCGGTCTTTCACCGCGTTGATCACGGCTTGCGGACCCACCTGATTCATCATCCATGATTCGAGGAACGGTTTCGCGGTTTCCCACAAATCCAGCTGTGGGTAGAGCTGACGTCCGAGCCCTTCCACATACAGCAAGGTTTTCTGTAACAGCACCAGTTGCGGCTGCACTTCCATATTGAAGCGTCGTGCCGTATTGAACAGATTCAGCAACACATGTCCGAAAGAAATCTCGCACAGGGGTTTGGCAAAAATCGGTTCACACACAACGCGAATCGCAAATTCAAACTCATCGATGTTGGTTTCACGTGGAACCCAACCCGATTCCACATGCAGTTCTGCTACTCGGCGGTAGTCCCGATTGAAAAACGCCAGAAAATTCTCTGCCAGATAACGCTTATCTTCACTGTTCAGGGTACCGACGATGCCGCAATCCAGCCCAATCCATTGCGGGTTTTCCGGATGCGCCGGTTGAACGAACACATTGCCCGGATGCATATCGGCATGAAAAAAGCTGTCTCGAAATACCTGAGTGAAGAACACGCTCACGCCACGCTCGGCCAACAACTTCATATTGGTGCCGTTGGCTTTGAGCCCCTCAATATCAGAGACCTGAATCCCGTATATTCGCTCAGAAACCATGACAGTTTCATTACTGAAATCGGTAATGACTTCAGGAACATACAATTCTTCACTGCCTTCAAAGTTGCGCCGAAGCTGAATCGCATTGGCCGCTTCGCGGCGCAGATCGAGTTCATCGAGCAGCGTTTTTTCGTACTCGCGAACCACTTCAACCGGTTTCAAACGCCGAGCTTCAGGCAGCGCCTTGGCGACTATACGCGCCATCCGGTACATGAGTTTTAGATCTGCATCAATGACTGGGCGAATATCCGGTCGGATCACTTTAAGCACCACTTCCCGCCCCGACTCTTTGAGTTTGGCGGTGTGCACCTGAGCAATCGACGCCGACGCTAACGGGACAACTTCAAAGTCACTGAACCAGTTATCCAGGCTGCCGCCGAGCGCTTTTTCCATTTGCGCGCGCGCCAGGTGACCATCAAACGGTGACACCTGATCCTGCAGCAACGCCAGCGGATCGGCGATGTGCTCAGGAAACAGATCGCGGCGGGTCGACATCATCTGGCCGAATTTGATCCACACCGGCCCCAGCTCCTGCAGCGCGAGACGCAGACGCTCGCCAAGTGGCTTGTCCGCATGTTGGTTCTTAATCCAGAACAGAGATTTACGCGCCAGCAATGGCGCTTTGGTCAACTGATGTTCGCTCGGAAGGAGTTCATCCAGACCGTACTCCAACTGGACCCGGACGATGTGATAAAGACGTTTGAGCTCGCTTGGCGTCATGTTTTCTCCAGCAACTGGTTAAGTCGGGCATCAAGCCGGGCGGCCTGGCTGCGCACCTCGTCGACCTGATCACAAAAATGCGCCACTTCAAGTGGCGCGGGTGCCAGTTGCCATTCTTCGGTAATGACCTGAGCCAGATGACTTTGATGCTTGCGGGCCTGCGACGCCATCAGGTGGCCGACATTTTTTGCGCCCTGCACCAGCGTATGTGCCACTACATCGCCAGTCAAACGCGACAGCCATTCTTCGATATCCGGCTTACAGTCCGTCATCAACTGAGCAAATTTCTGCGCCAGTTGAATGTCGCCCTCCAGCACTAACTGGTCCTGTTTGATCAACTTGGTGATGTTGGCCTGCTCACGCAGTTGCGGTAACACCGCGACATTAAGTGACAGGTAGCAATCAGGCAGACCTTCATAGCTGGCCAGCACATCGATTTGCTGGCTGAATAGGAACGTCAGGGTTGTATTGAATTCTTTCAGATGCACCTGAATCGCCTGACCTTTGAGTCGGCTGAGACGACGACCCAGCTCGGGGTCGTCTTGAATCAGGGTATTGAGGGTGGTTTCGATGGCCGCGGTGACCAGGGGTTCAAATGGCATACTTCACCCTCAGAATTTGTAGCCACGGTGCAGCGCGACAATGCCGCCGGTCAGGTTGTAGTAACAAGTGTTGTCAAACCCGGCGTGTTCCATCATGCCTTTCAGCGTTTCCTGATCCGGGTGCATACGAATTGACTCGGCCAGGTAACGGTAACTTTCGGCGTCATTGGCCACCAGTTGCCCCATTTTGGGCAGCAGGTGGAAGGAGTACGCATCGTAAATTTTCGACAACGGCTCCAGCACCGGCTTAGAGAATTCCAGCACCAGCAGGCGGCCACCCGGTTTGAGCACCCGGAACATCGAACGCAACGCCGCGTCTTTATCGGTCACGTTTCGCAGGCAGAAACTGATGGTGATCACGTCAAAATAGTCGTCCGGGAACGGCAGGGCTTCCGCATTGGCTTGCACGTAATGCACGTTGCCCACAATGCCGCTGTCGCGCAACTTATCGCGGCCCACGTTAAGCATCGAGTTATTGATGTCCGCCAGCACCACATGGCCTTTTTCTCCGACGATGCGGGAAAACTTCGCCGTCAGATCACCGGTCCCGCCCCCGAGGTCAAGAATACGCTGACCCGGACGTGCGCCGCTGCAGTCAATGGTAAAACGCTTCCACAAGCGGTGGATGCCGCCAGACATCAGATCGTTCATGATGTCGTATTTCGCGGCCACGGAGTGGAAGACTTCGGCCACTTTCGCCACTTTTTCGTCTTTTTTGACCGTGGTGAAACCGAAATGGGTGGTTTCCTGATGATCTGGTGCCGTTTCGGCTTGCACGTTGGTATCCGTCATTCTCTGTCCTCTTGAGCAGCGTTAACACTGACGATGAGAGGCTCAATCGGCCTCTTTGCTGCGGGCGGTTAGTTTACTTTATCCTCAGCGTGATGTCTTTCTACTAACGAGTCATTTTCTGCGAAAGCCTCATTTTGCGCGATGTCGCTCAGAGCAGACGAAATCGGCCGTTTGACCTCGACACCCAATTGTTTGAAGCTTTCCGCCTGTCGGATGACGTTCCCGCGCCCGGTGGCCAGTTTATTCATCGCGCCCTGGTAATTTTGATTGGCTTTATCCAGCGCCCCGCCCAGGCTTTCCATGTCGTCGACAAACAGGCGCAGCTTGTCGTACAACTTGCTCGCCCGCTCCGCGATGATCTGGGCGTTCTGGTTCTGACGCTCATTGCGCCACAGGTTATCGATGGTGCGCAGCGCCACCAGTAACGTCGTTGGGCTGACCAAAATGATGTTGTGCTCCATGGCGTCTTTCACCAAACTCGGATCCGCTTGAATCGCGACCTGAAAGGCCGGTTCAACCGGAATAAACATCAGTACATAGTCGAGACTCTGTATTCCTTTGAGCTGGTGATAATCTTTGTGACTCAATCCCTTGATGTGCGCACGGATCGCCAACAGGTGATCGCTCAGCGCACGTTCACGCTGCGCGTCAGTGTCGGCGTTAAAGTACCGCTCGTAAGCCACCAGCGCCATTTTCGAGTCCACCACCACCTGCTTATCGTGTGGTAGATGCACAATCACATCCGGCTGATAACGCTTGCCCGCCTCGTTGTGCAAACTGACCTGGGTCTGGTACTCATGGCCTTCACGCAGACCGGATTCGGCCAGTACCCGGGCCAGCACCACTTCGCCCCAGTTGCCCTGCTGCTTGTTATCGCCTTTGAGCGCTTGTGTCAGATTCACCGCTTCACGGGTCATGTGCTCGTTGAGCTGCTGCAGTTTCTTCAATTCGTGCACCAGCGTGTGACGCTCTTTGGCTTCAAGAGTAAAACTGTCGCTGACCTGACGTTTAAACCCTTCCAACTGCTCACGCAGCGGCGTCAGAATGCCGTCCAGGCTCTGACGATTCTGCTGGTCAACTTTCGCGGTTTTGCTTTCGAACAATTGATTGGCCAGATGCTCGAACTGCTGCTTGAGCCGCTCTTCCGCTTTCTCCAGCAACTCCAGTTTCTCCTGACTGGCGAGCATTGCCTGTTCATGGCGCGCTTCCTGCTCTCGTAACCGGGCTTCGAGCTGAGACTTTTGTTCGCGCACCTGATTGAGCTGATCCGCGTATTGCTGACGTTCCTGTCTGACAGTGTCGAAATAACGCAGCTTTTCCATCACCGCCATCAGTTTGCCATGCGACTGACGCCGTTCGTATTCGGCTTTGTCGCGTTCATTGTCCAGCTCATCTAACTCCGTTTGCGCCTGAGTCAGTTCCTGACGTAACTGGTCGAGCTGAGTGTCATGCCACTGTTGATTGGCATTCAGCTGCTGTTCAAGCAATTGATTTTGATAGCGCATCTTCTGTTTGACCCACCACCCGGTGGCGACACCGCCAGCCAGCGCACTTGCTATCGCGCTGAGCAACCAGCCTTGATGTTCCAGAATCCATTGCATAATAAAGGTTTAACCCGTGTCAGACGTTTTTTATCATGGTATTTCGACACTGGATAAATGTCCAGTTTGTCGCCCAGATATCGAGCAGCTAGACTAGGCGTTTTGCTCTGCCTATCGTCGATAAGGAATATCATGAACGAACGCCGCGCGCTCGGATTTGCGCTGTCTGCGGTGCTGCTGTGGTCCACAGTCGCCACGGCATTTAAACTCACGCTGGCCGAATTCACACCGGTGCAAATGCTGACTGTCGCCAGCATCGTCTCTGCGCTGGCACTGACGCTGGTTTGTGCACTGCAAGGGAAGCTGCCTCAGGTACTGCCGACGTTCAGTGCCAATCCGCTTTATTTTGTCCTGCTCGGGCTGATCAATCCGCTTGGCTATTATCTGATTCTGTTTAAAGCGTATGATCTGCTGCCCGCCTCACAGGCTCAGGCCATCAACTACAGCTGGGCAATTACCCTGACCTTGATGGCCACGGTATTTCTCGGCCAGAAAATTCGCAAACAGGACTGGCTGGCGTGCGCGTTCAGTTATTTTGGCGTGGTGGTCATTGCAACACAGGGCGATGTTCTCGGCATGCACTTTGAGAGCCCGCTCGGCGTCGGACTGGCGTTACTCTCAACCCTGTTGTGGGCCAGTTACTGGATTCTCAATACCAAAAACCACGCCGATCCTGTCATCAGCGTACTGCTCGGTTTTCTGGTCGCCATTCCGTTTGCGCTGGCAATCAGTGGCTGGGAAGGCGCCGGTTGGTCAGACATCAGTGTCCGGGGCTGGCTGGCGGTGGGCTATGTAGGACTGTTTGAGATGGGCATTACCTTTGTTTTGTGGCTCACCGCTCTCAAGTCCACCCGCAACACTGCCCGGATCAGCAATCTTATCTTTGCGTCGCCATTTATTTCACTGTTGCTACTGGCCACCATTATCGGTGAGCAGATCCATCCGACCACACTGATCGGCCTGATGCTGATCATCACCGGGCTGGCGATCCAGCAGATCAAAACCCGTCGCCACGATCCCGACCGTTCATCAGCATCTGAGTAGCGTCACAACGCAGCGCCCGCGGCTCGGTATCGCAGGCGCTGGCGCTGGCTTACCCCGCAAACCGATTGATTGGCTTGCAAATCCGCCTCGTCATTTTTGAACCAAGATAACACTTTGACTTTACAACACGGCTAAGTCGCTGCTTTAGTGGGATTATTCCATCAGTTCCACGTGAACTGGATTAATAATAAAGTCAATAATAGATACCAAATCCCGCACCGGCCTCACGCAGCCGGTGGCAAACAGACGTCATTGGTCAAACACAATTCTATGTCTCATAACCCATTAATCAGCCTGCATGCTGATGCCATCACACAGGCACTGCATCAACTGCGCACCTTACTGAGCGGCCAATGTGCCCTGCTGAGTGGCCATATGCCGCACCAACCTGTGCTGGGAGACTCACTTCACGTGACAGCGGAGCTGGCCTCATGGTATCCGGGCCAATCCGAGCTGTATCACTGCCAGCACAGCGGTGTGACTCTGGCGCCTATCTGGCAGGATGCGTCTACACTGATCGCGCTGCTGGCTGTCAAATCTGCGCATCCGCAAACGGCCTGGCTAACACGCACTGCCGCCGACAGCCTGACCCACACTCTCGGGCAATCGTTGACGCTGCCCACTTTGCAGCAGTTCATAAACAGCCTGGACGATCACGCCTGGGTCAAAGACCCAAACGGGATATACATCATGGGTAACCTGGCGATTGAACAAGCCTGGGGACGTACGCTGAGTGAGATCGTCGGTGCCAGCGACCATCAGTTGTTCAGTCCGCAGCTGGCGCGAAAATTCATCGCTTCCGATCACAAGGTGATGGAACACGGCAAAGCCATGACCGTCGATGAGTGCTGCGATCAAGGCACCCGAGGCGACAAACAGTGGTATGAGACCATCAAGGCCCCCATCTTTGATCACCAGCAGCGCCTGGTCGGTATTCTCGGCATGACACGTAATGCCACCCAGCGCAAACAGGTCGAAAATCAGCTCAGCATCGCCACCAAAATCTTCAGCAACTCCCATGAGGGTGTGGTGATCACCGATGCCGACGGCAAGATCGTCGAAATCAACGCCGCGTTCAGCGACATCACTGGCTATCCGCCGCAGGACGTGATCGGCCATAATCCCCGCCTGTTGCAGTCCGGCCACCACGATCGCGCATTTTACCGCGACATGTGGGCACAACTGAAACGGGACGGACGCTGGAAAGGCGAATTCATCAACCGGCGCAAAGACGGTTCCGTTTACCCACAACTGGCTACCATCAGCGCGGTATACGACGAATACAAACAGTTGATGAATTACATTTGTGTGTTTGAGGACATCTCTCTCTATAAAGAGCATGAAGAAAAAATCGAGCAGATGGCGTATTTCGACCCGCTGACCGATTTGCCCAACCGTACCCACCTGATTCAGTTGCTCGACGAACAGATTGTCGCCAGCCGCGAAAGCGGCCGATCTTTCGCAACCCTGGTACTGGATGTCGACCATTTCAAACACGTCAACGATAGTCTGGGCCATTTCAGTGGCGACAAAATATTGTCTGAGCTTGCCACCCGACTGAAAGCGCATCTGCGTCACCAGGATCACATCGCCCGTATCGGTGGGGATGAATTTGTGATCATCCTCAGTGACCTCGACAGCACCGCCGACTTGTCACTGATGATGCAGCGCCTGTTCTCCAGCTTCCAGCAGACGTTTTCTCCGCACGAAGGCGCCGCCCTGCGCCTGTCGACCAGCATCGGTGTCGCGATGTTCCCTTGTGATGGTGACGACGGAGAAACCTTACTCAAAAACGCCGATACAGCGATGTATCAGGCCAAAAAGAATGGCCGCAACGGTTACGCCTTTTACACCCCGGAGCTGACGGATGTCGCGGTGTCGCATGTGCGGCTGCAGTCGGCGCTGCATGAAGCACTCGAGCTGGGGCAGTTTTCGCTCGCCTACCAACCCCAGTATCAACTGGCCGACGCCCGTCTGACTGGCTTTGAAGCTCTGATCCGCTGGCAACACCCAGAGCTCGGTGCAATCTCGCCAGCCCAGTTTATCCCGATTGCGGAGAAATCGGGCTTAATGCAGGCAATGGGTAAGTGGGTACTCACCACCGCTTGTCGGCAAGGTAAAACTTGGCTGGATAAAGGCTATGAGTTTGGCAAACTGGCGGTCAACGTTTCGGCCATTCAATTGCAGCAAAGCGAATTTACCGAACGTCTGGAAGCAATTCTGCATGACACCGGCTTCCCGGCCAACCGGCTGGAAATTGAGATCACGGAAGGGCTGCTGATGGAAGATCAGGAGCAGGCCATTCGGTATCTCGATCAGGTTCGCCAGTTGGGCGTTGAAATCGCCCTGGATGACTTCGGTACCGGTTATTCCTCCCTTTCCTACCTGAAAGGCCTGCCACTGCATAAACTCAAAGTCGATCGTTCGTTCGTCAGTGATGTGCCGGATGACACCGACAGCAACGCCATCGTCAACGCGATCATTGCCATGGGCCACACTCTGGGGTTGAAAGTGATTGCGGAAGGAATAGAGAATTCGCAGCAGCAAGACTACCTGCTGCGCCAGGGTTGTTGCTACGGTCAGGGGTATCACCTCGGCCGTCCGATGGACGCCGAAGCCGCCACCACCCTGCTTAAGGGTGCCTGAATCGGCCGGATCATCCACCCGGCTTGCGCTCTGAGACGAGCACAGGGCAATACACGCGTTGAGAAAATCTTGATATCAACCCCGGTGTGCCTGATAACGTTTTAGCTATTCCGTATCTATCTTGAGGACTTGTGCCACGTGGTGTGACTAGGATGTGGTTTTCACTAGAGGACACCATCATGACACTTCGTATCTATGCCGCCGAGCCGCAACACGTTCCACGGGTATTGCCCATGTACATGGGCTATCTGAACTTTTATCAGGTGCAAAAAACCACCATGCAGGCACAGCAGTACCTGACCGAGCGCCTGAACTTGGGCCAATCACGGATTTTTTATGCGGAGCTGGACGGCGCTGTGGCTGGTTTTTGCCAACTCTACCCTCTGTTTTGTTCACTGGAAATGAAGCGCATCTGGCTGTTGTACGATCTGTACGTCACGCCGCCAGCGCGCCGACACGGAGTCGCAGAGGCATTACTAGAGCGGGCCGATCAACTCGGCCGCGAGAGCGATGCCGCATTTATCATGCTCAGCACCGCCCAAGACAATCACCCCGCTCAGACGCTGTATGAGCAACACCACTACGTGCGAGATAATGAGTTTGTGGTCTACAATCGGAGGCTGGACTGATCACACCCACTGACCGGCTACATAACCACTCGACCAGCACCACTGAAAGTTGTAACCGCCGAGCCAACCGGTAACGTCCATCACTTCACCGATGAAATACAAGCCTTTGACGCTGGTGCATTCCATGGTTTTGGACGATAGGTGCCGGGTATCCACCCCACCCAACGTCACTTCCGCAGTACGATAACCTTCAGTGCCGTTGGGGGCAATTGTCCAATGCTCAAGATACTGCGCAATCGCTTCCAGATCATGGCTGTTGAACTGTTTAAGCGGTTTGTCGCACAGCTCTTTACGTTCAATCAACACTTCCACCAGACGTTTCGGCAGCACCTTGGAGAGAGTGTTTTTGAGGCTCTGGTTGGGGTGTTTCTCGCGCGAACACGTCAGCAACTGGCCGACATCCGCATCCGGCACCAGATTGATGGTCACACTCTGACCGGCTCTCCAGAACGAAGAGATCTGCAGCACCGCAGGTCCGGATAAACCTCGGTGGGTAAACAGCAGCGCTTCTTTGAATACCGTGCCATCTTGGGCAGTGATCTCCGCAGGAACCGCGATTCCGGAAAGTTCGGCAAACGCTTCTTTATCGGCTTTGTGCAGCGTAAATGGCACCAGTCCCGCGCAGGTCGGTACCACCGATAAGCCAAACTGCTCCGCCAAACGATAACCCAATGGGGTGGCCCCGAGTTTCGGCATCGATAGCCCCCCGGTGGCGACCACCAGCGACTGGCATTCGATCGTCTGACCCGCCACGTTCACCGCAAAGCCTTGCGGCGTCTGCTCGGTGTGGAGAATTTCCTGTTGATAGCGCAGAGTAATATTGGGCTGGTCACACTCACTCAACAGCATGTTCACGATGTCTTTGGCGGAGTTGACGCAGAACAGCTGACCATGATCACGCTCTTCAAACTCAATTTCGTACTTGCTCACCATGGTGATAAAATCCCAGTTGGTGTACTGAGACAAGGCCGATTTCACGAAATGCGGATTGCGGCACAAGTAGTTAGCAGCGGACACATCATAGTTGGTAAAGTTGCACCGACCACCACCAGAAATGAGAATTTTACGGCCCGGTTTTTTGCCGTGATCGAGCACCAGCACCCGCCGGCCACGCCGACCGGCGTGCGCCGCACACATCAGGCCGGCAGCACCCGCACCTATAATCACAACGTCAAACTTCTCACTCATGCTCTTTCCCGGCTCTTGTGCAATAAAAAAGGATGTGCGGGTGCACATCCTTGCCATTCGGGCGCTATTCTAACGGCAAATGCACGGCTTGCCAATTCACCACTTACAACACCAGAGCGGCCATCAGCGTCACCAGCAGCAGCGCCGTGGTCAGCACAAACAGCTCCCGCACCCGATCGCATTTGTGGGTGAACAGTTCGTCGTGATGATGATGGTATTCTTTACTTTTCAGGTAGTGAAACAACCGCACCTGTTTGGTGACGTTGCCATGGGTGGTAAAAAAGCCGTTGCCATCGACCTGCTGATACAACAAAGGGTGCGCTTCGCGCATGATATGAAGAAGAGAACGTAGTGCGGTGAAGTACCTTGCCATATTGACAAGAGTGACAAGCATTAGCGCAAATAGAATGGTGTCTCCACTGATCATCTTTTCCTCCCTACATCTTCATACCGGTGCCCGAAAGGAAAAGACGATCTGTCGATTATCTTTACGCTGAATCCAACTTATTCAGCAGAGGCATCCATGATTGAAGATGAGCCTTCTTTTGCCATTGCCGCCAGATCCTTATCGATGAAGAACAACGCTTTACCATCTTCGCCGACCAGTTCCAGCTTGTCTAAAATCCCTTTAAACAACTTCTCTTCTTCATGTTGCTCCGCAACGTACCACTGAAGGAAGTTAAACGTTGAGTAGTCCTGGCTGGTGAATGCCAGATGAGCGAGCTTATTGATTTTATCGGTGATCATCTGCTCATGCTCATAGGTTTCACGAAACACTTCACCTAAGCTAGCGAAGGTGTGTTTCGGTGCGTCAATCGCACCCAGAATCGGCATCGCACCCGTTTCGCTCACGTAGGTGAATAAACGCTGCATGTGCTCCATCTCTTCTACGGCGTGTTTGCGAAGAAATTCAGCCGCCCCGTCAAATCCTTTGTCCTCACACCAGGCACTCATTTGTAAGTATAGATTGGATGAGAAAAATTCGAGATTAATTTGCTCATTGAGCTGATCGACCATCGCTTGAGACAACATCGGGTACTCCTAGTTACTGTATCTGATTGTATTGTCGTTACTATATCACTTTGCCAACCATAACACTTCGCCCGGCGGATGTAGATATGAGATCGCCACGACAAAAATTATCCGCACCGGATGCTAACCTGTAGATAGACCCCAATAAGGAGATAGCACCATGAGTTATCAACACATTTTAGTCGCCGTGGATCTGTCTGAAGACAGCAAGAAACTGGTCGAAAAAGCCGTGGCACTGGCCAAACCCCTGGAGGCTGAAGTGTCGTTCATTCATATCGACGTTAACTACGCGGAGCTGTACACCGGACTGATCGACATTAATCTGGCCGAAACTCAGCACCAGGCAATGGAAGCGTCACAGGATCAGCTCAGAGCACTGGCGAATCACGCGCAGTACCCAATCAAGCATACCTTAGTCGGCAGTGGCGACCTGAGCAACGAGCTGTGCGATACCATCCAGGAGTTCGCCATCGATCTGGTGGTCTGCGGTCACCATCAGGATTTCTGGAGTAAGTTATTGTCCTCAACTCGCCAGTTGATCAACTGTTCTCCGGTCGACATGTTGGTAGTACCACTCAAAGACTGACGACACGACAAAACTCGGTTAGACTGCAGAGCAAATATTCATCACTCTGATTTGTTATGACCTATTTATCTGCAGTCACCCTGTTGTGGGCGTTTTCTTTTAGCCTGATCGGCGTTTATCTGGCCGGTCAGGTCGATTCTTGGTTTTCGGTGCTGATGCGAGTAGCCCTCGCCAGCTTAGTGTTTCTGCCTTTTCTCAAATTCCGTGGCGTTGCCAAACCCTTAATCGTGAAGCTGATGGCGATTGGTGGCGTGCAGCTCGGTCTGATGTACTGCTTTTACTATCAATCCTTCCTGCTGCTGTCGGTGCCGGAGGTACTGCTGTTTACTGTCTTCACGCCAATTTACGTCACCCTGATTTATGACCTGCTCAAAGGCCGCTTCTCCCCCTGGTATCTGCTGACCGCGATGATCGCCGTCGCTGGTGCCGCAGTGATCAAATTTGCCGGCGTCAACGAGCATTTTATGCAGGGCTTTCTGGTGGTTCAGGGCGCCAACCTGTGTTTTGCCATCGGTCAGGTCGGCTATAAATACGTCATGGAGCGTGAGCCGGTTGAATTGCCGCAGCATACCGTATTCGGCTATTTTTACCTTGGGGCACTGTGTGTCGCACTGGTGGCGTTTGCGCTACTGGGGAATCCGCACCAACTGCCTGCCACGTCACTGCAATGGGGTGTGCTGATCTACCTGGGTCTGATTGCGTCTGGCTTGGGGTATTTCGCCTGGAACCGCGGCGCCTGTCAGGTTAACGCTGGCGCGCTGGCAGTGATGAACAACGCTCTGGTGCCGGCGGGGCTGATCGTCAATATTTTGATTTGGAACCGCGATGTCGATCTGATGCGTCTGGCGCTGGGAGGTGCGGTGATCCTATTGTCACTGTGGGTCAATGAAACCTGGGTCAAACGCCGTATTGAACGCCGTTATCAGAACGCCTAACGGCATAAAAAAACGCCCGCATGATGCGGGCGTTTTTATCTCGTTTCATCAGTGCATCCGAGCGGCACTGCTGTCGGCTGGGTTTAGCGTCGTCAGACGCTGATTGACACGGCTGAACTGGCGCTCGAGTTTGTGATGCTTTTTCAGCAGCTTTTGCTGTTTTTTCAGCACCTTCTTCATCTTTTTATGAAATTTAGCCTGCTTCTTGGCGCTCTTTTTGGCTTGCTTGAGCGCTTTTTTCGACACTGGCTGAGCCACACCGTCGTTACAGACCGCAACCGGCATAATAAGCTCGCGCTCATCGGCTGAAATGGCAGGTGAGGCGTCGCTTACTGGCAGCGCCATCGGCTTGCACAACGCACTCTTATCGGCCGATGCGCGCGCACAGGAGCGACACAGGTACTTCGGCGCCGCCACCAATGACTGGATCTCGCCCAGGCTGGCCGCGATGTCGCGCCGATCCAGCTTACAAAAACGTTTCGCCATGCCACTACTCCAAAGCTAAGAATACGAATAGTTCTTAGTTAGATATAACCGCAGCGACGCGTTTAAGCAAGCACAAATCGTCCTGGTAAAGTCAATCTGCCGCCATTGCGGCATTCACGTAAACATCAAAGCGATTTTTCTTGGTTTCGATGGCCATGGTTGGCTTATGCCCTGCCAGCCACTCAGCGTAATCCGGGCGCTTAACCACCACCCGCTTGCTGGCCAAAGCCAGGGCCGGCTGCAACAGCGCATCCGCATCGGTGTCCGCGCCGACCAGCGACTGAAACACCCGCATCTCCTTTTTCACCAAAGCGGATTTTTTCTTGCTTTCCGGATGCGGGTACATGGGATCGAGATACACCACATCCGGACGGACAAACTCCGCATCTGCCGCCAACTGGGCCAGCGCATCATGGCTGGACGCATGCAGCAAGGTCATTCGCTCCTGCACCCAATGGCCAATTTCCGTGTCTTGACCCGCGCGCAACAGGCCATCTTCCAACAAAGCCGCCACTACCGGATGCCGTTCAACCATCTGTACCTGGCACCCTAACGATGCCAACACAAACGCATCACGGCCCAGGCCCGCCGTGCCGTCCAGTATGGTAGGCGTGACGCCTTTGTTAAGCCCGGCCGCTTTGGCAATCGCCTGACCTTTACCGCCGCCGAATTTGCGTCGGTGCCCAACCGCCCCGCCCACCAGGTCAACAAAAATCGCGCCCAGTTTAGGCTCATCGAGCTTACGCAGCTCCAGACGCTGCGCCGTCAGCACTAGAGCAAACTCACTCTGCGGGGTGTGCTGCAGGTGCCAGCGTTGGCCGATCTCATCGAGACGTGAGGCTTGATTGGGGTCTTCGCATATCAGTTGCAGCTGCAAAGTGGCTTCTCCACTAGATTCATTACACGGCGCGCAGTGTACCCAATTTCGCTCACCGTCACCACGCTGAGGCTATGTAAAATCGAGCCCGCCCTCACCCATCAGTTCGCTCATCAGTTCCGCCAGCGGTTTCGGCCGGCCAATCAGATACCCCTGAGCGTAATCCACACCCAACGCTACCAGATGCTCATAGATGGCGCGGTTTTCGACAAATTCCGCCACGGTCCGTTTACCCATCTGCTGGGCCAGATCGTTGATCGAACGCACCATCAGGCGATCCATCTCGTTATGGTCAATATCACGCACGAACAAACCGTCAATTTTGACGATGTCCACCGGTAAGCGTTTCAGGTAACCAAACGACGACAGGCCGGAGCCGAAGTCATCCAGCGCGATCAGACACCCCAGTTGTTTGAGCTGACTGAACAGCGAGATCGCCTGCTCCATATTGCTCATTGCCGCCGTTTCCGTGATTTCCAGACAAATCTTCCCGCACGGAACCGGACTGCTGGCCAGCGCCTGCAACAGAAACTGAACAAATTCGCGGTTGCCCATTGAGTGACCCGACAAGTTGATCGACACCAAGTCCAGTCGGGCCAGCGCATCCGGATGGGATGCGAAATACGCCAGGCTCTGGCTAACCACTACCTTATCAATCAGATGCGCGATGTTGTAGCGCTCGGAAGCGGGCATAAAGATCGCAGGCGAAATGTACTCACCGTCTGAATTACGAATTCGCACCAATACTTCACAGTACAGGCTGTCCGCTGGTTGCGACACATTGAGGATCCGTTGGCCAAACAGTTCAATCCGCTGATTCGCCAGCGCATCATGCACCAGGCTGACACTCTCCATTTCCAGTTCGCGACGCCGCAGATCCTGATCGTCCTGGCAATAGAGGTTGAAGCGGTTACGCCCTTCTTCTTTGGCTGCATGGCAGGCGGTATCCGCCTGTGCGTGTACCATCTGGGGGGACGTGGCAGTATGGTCTATCAAGCGAATCCCAATCGAGCAGGTCAGATTGAGTCGAATGTCGTTCCAGATAAACGCCTGCTCAGCCAGGGTACTGATGATACTGCGCGCCACGTGTACCGCGTCGCGTTCGGTGCAGTCTTTGAGCAAAAGCGCAAATTCATCCCCGCCCATGCGCGCCAGAATCGTGTTGTACGGCAGGACCTCCTGCAGCATGCTGGCGCAGAACTTGATCGCGGCATCTCCCGCCTCATGCCCGGCGGTGTCGTTGAGTACCTTCAGTTGGTCCAGATCAAGATACAGCATGGCGTGGGTACGCAGGTGGCTTTCCACTTCACTGAGGGCTTTGTCCAGTTCCAGTTCAAACTGGTTACGGTTGTAAGTGTCCGTCAGCAAATCATAACGGGCCTGATACGCCAGTTGATCGGCCAGCTTCCGCGTTTCGGTCACGTCTTCCCCGACAATCAGCAAATGACCGGTTTCTGCCAATGGGCGGATGTTCTCACGCACCCACATCGCATGCCCGTCGGCGTGGCGATATTCGATCTCCCGCTGCCAGACTCCTTTAGCCACCTGCTTAGGCTGCAGCAGCACCTGACGCGGTACAATGGCATCGGCGTGCAGATAGAATTCGCGCAGCCGATGACCAAGCAACTGCTGCTCTTCGTAGCCGAGCATCTGCTCGGTAAAGCGGTTCACCTGTTGGATACGGTTCTGCTCATTAAGCGTCAGCATCATCACCGGTTGCTGATCGTAATAGTGACTGAGGCTGGCTTCCCGCTGCATCAGTTTGTCTTCGGTCTGTTTGCGTGAAGTGATGTCACGCGCTTCAAGCAGAAAGCGCACCTGCTGGCCGACATCTTTGGGTAATGGTTTCAGGGACAACTCGAGAATTTGCACCCCGTGCTCCGGGTGCCACACTTCCACTTCAAACTGCGCCGGACGCGACGCTTGCTGCGCAGCGAAATAGTGTTTGATACGCTGCGCTGAGCCCGCCTCCAAATGTTTGTGCTGCCACAACGGTTTGTCCAGTTGATACTGAGGGTTATAGAGCAGCTCCTGCAACTTGCTGTTGCTTGATACGATCCGGCCATGTTGATCCAACATACCGATGTAGTGATAACTCTGATCAAACACCGATTCGAGCAGCACCTGGCTGTGGCGGGCTATCTGCTCACTCTTTTTCAGCCGCCGGGTGTAATAGATCAAGCTCAGCAGGATCAGCGACAACACCAGCACAGTCATCACCAGCAGTTCGAGCTCACGCTGATAACGTTCGGCAAACGGCAGTGGTTTATTAAAGAACACCCCGGCGGGCTCCCCTTCAATACCCAGCCCCCAACGGGTCACGGCCTGATAATCGAGTTTGATTTCCGGAGGAACACGTTTGACCTTGGGCAGTGGCGCCGACGGGTTGGCCAGTACCTCAAGCAAGGTGTCGGCGGCCGCTTTACCTTGCGAGTGACCGCTGAGAACCACGCCGCCAATGGCTCCGTTGCCAATGCCGAGATCATGCACCACGTAGACCGGCGCCTGAGCGTGGTGAATAAAAGTATTCCACTGCACCAGGTCACTGACCTCGCCTTGCTGGTCACGGTAATACACCCAGTACAAAATGGCGTCGTTGCGATTCATACCTGCTGCGCGCTGGTAGAGATGCTCAAAGGTATCCGGCACCAGCGGCTGGATCAGCGACTGGTACTGCGGCGACCGCGCAATAAAGTGGTTGAGCTGCTGACGCACCGCGGCCCCGGTACGGGAAAAGTCGGTCACAACATAAATCCGTTCGACATTGGGTTGCAATCGGCGGATTAACGCGATATTACTTTCGATATCAATGTCTTCTGTTACCCCGGTTGCACGCAGATCACGGTGCATCTCACGTGAGTAATTATTGATACCGCCGAAGATCACCGGCGTGTCGCCCAGTTGCGGTGCCAGACGCTGCATCAGGCTCAGGGCATTATTGTCACTCACCAGCACCGCATCATAACGCTCCTGCTCCAGCAGCGTTTTGTACAGCTGGTAGATCTGGTCAAAATACAGCGCGGACTGCAGCCGTTTGGTGTCGAGGTAGACCGCACGGGTTTTGATGTCGGCATGCGGTGTCAGGACGTCGTCGACACCATGCTGGAAGGCATCGGTCCAGAAGAAACCGAGATGATACGAGTGAACGATGAGCACACTGCGGTCCGTGGCGGACGCAACGCCGCTTAACAACAACGCGATCAGACACAAGACAACTCGCACGCTCTACACTCTCTCTTCATTCGTCAGTGATAAGACAGTATCATAACTGATGATAATTTATACTTTTATCACGTGCCGTAGCGCGCTGAATTTTTTAAACAGGATGCATAATGCAGAGCCATGAAGCCAAACTCGATGATCTCGACCGGGCCATTTTAAAAACCTTGATGGAAGACGCCCGTACGCCTTACGCGGAAATGGCCAAGCAATTTCAGGTCAGTCCGGCCACCATTCATGTGCGGATCGAGAAAATGAAATCGGCACAAATCATCCAGGGCACGGAAGTGATCGTCGATACCAAAAAGCTCGGTTACGACGTGTGCTGCTTCATCGGCATCAACCTGAACGCGGCCCGTGACTACCATTCCGCGCTGGAAAAGCTCAATGCGCTCGACGAAGTGGTGGAAGCCTATTACACCACCGGGGCGTACAACATTTTCGTCAAGCTGATGTGCAAATCAATTGAAGAGCTGCAATACGTGCTGATCGATAAGCTGCAGGCCATTGATGAAGTGCAGTCGACCGAAACCCTGATCTCACTGCAAAATCCGATCAATCGCAACGTCAACCCCTGAAACGACAAAGGCCCCGATACGTATCGGGGCCTTTGTATTGTGAAGCATTAGCGGCTGAGGTAAGCTTTCAGCTCTTCGGCAGTGATGCCTTGTTCTTTTAGTTGCTGAGCCAGCATATCCACTTCTTCGCCTTTGCGTGCATCGATAACTTGCTGGAACTGATAGACGATATCACGCAGCATATGTAACGGCACTTGCTTGGCAGCGCTGCGAATACGCTCACTGCTCTGGTTACCCAACTCATTGAGTAATTTGCCAAACATGATCTTCTCTGGAGACTCTTCCAGCTGCTCCAGCACTTTGGCCATTTCATACGTTGTCATTGACATAGTTATTGAGGTTCCAATCTAAATAGGTTTGCAACACAAAAAGAAGAACAAATATACACGCCTTTTGGTTGTTATCAAACATCTATTCACTTCATTTGTATCAGGCGCTTACGCCGCCGCATAATGCCAGCGCCGGCCTGCTTTCGACAGCAGAATGATCACGGCAGGCGCGACCAGCCACATCTGCAAAGCAATCATATGTTGCGGGTCCAGATTCAGACGCTGCATCGTCCCCACCACCAGGCCGGAACCGCTCATCTGAAACAGCCCCAACAACGCCGCAGCCGTACCGGCTTTATCCCCAAACGGTGCCAGCGCTTTCCCGGCAGCCGCGCCGAGAATCCAGGCAAACCCGACAGAAGAGAGGAAGATCGGCAACATGAACGCCAGTGCGGTTGCCGTTCCGGCCATTGCCAACATTACGCCGCCAGCGACCAGCAAGGTCACGATGCCAACCAACAACGTTGTGTGGGTCCCGAAGCGTTCCATGAATTTTGGAGCCGTCATACAAGCAACAATGTTGATCGCCGCATTGACCCCAAACCAGAACGTAAATTGGTTCATACTTAACCCCAGCCCTTCCATCAGCACCACCGGGGCGGATGTCACGTACGCCAGAATAACCGCCATTGCCAACATGCACAAAGAGGCATGAAACAGGAAAGACGGCGTTTTCACTACCGACCAGTAACGCTCCAGCTTAAACACCGCTTGTTTCTCGCTGCTGGGGTTGGTTTCTTTCATGTTGATCAGCAACCACGTTCCTACAGTCAGAGCATACAGTGCCATAAAGCTGAAGTTGGCTCGCCAGCCAAACTGCTGCGTTAGCCAACTGCCCAGGATGGGCGCCAATGCCGGAATGAAGCAGATGGCGCCGTTCAGGTAGCTGATCATTCGGCCGCTTTTCTCCGGACCAAAGATATCGCGAACTGTTGCAAAGGCTGCTACCGATGTCGCACACGCACCTAAGCCTTGTAGCAGTCTGGCCATCAACATCCACTCAATGCTCTGAGCCCCCCACGCCAATAAGGCGCTCAGGGCGTAGATGCTGATGCCACCCAATGCAACAGTTCGACGTCCGAGTTTGTCCGCCAGTGGACCGGCAAACAATTGACCGACGCCCATGGCAAACAAAAACCAGGTGATCGTATCTTGTGCTAACGCGTGTTCCACGTGAAACGCCTGCGAAATCTGCGGCAATGCCGGCAAGTAGATGTCGATCGCCAATGGGCTGAACAACACCAATAAGGTCAGCAGTGCCAACTGCACTTTACTGATAGGAACCGGGCCGGATTGAGACACAAGATACTCCAACAAATTCATCAAAACGGCGGCCATCTTACCCAGATTCAGATATGAGTAAAAATGGCTTATACTCATTACCAATATTCCAAATCAGAAAAACACCATGAACATCGAAAAACTGGCGCGCATCGACCTCAATCTGCTGGTGTGTCTCAATGTACTGATCGAAGAACTGAGCGTAACTCGCACCGCGCAGCGCTTGTGCCTCAGCCAATCAGCGGTCAGCAAAGCCTTGGCCAAATTGCGTGAGCAGTTTGATGATCCTTTGTTCATTCGCACCTCTCATGGCTTAAAAGCGACCCCCAAGTCACTCTATCTGAAACCGAAACTGGAAATGTTGGTCAATCAGCTCGAAATGATCACCCAGCCACCTGAGTTTTCCCCGAGTGAAAGCGAATACCGTTTCCATATTGCAGCGGTTGAAAGTGTCTATCCGTTGATCCTGCCGCATTTCCTGCCAGCGATTTTTCAACATGGTCCCAACCTCAACATCTCCATGCATGTGTGGAATGAAAACACGTTTAAACGCCTGCAGATGGGCGAACTGGATCTTGGCATCACGGGCAAAGACATCGACGTCAACGACGCGAAACTGACCATGTACCCACCCGACGACATCTGCGAGCAGGAAATCTATCGTGACGTACAAATGTGCGTCATGCGCAAAGATCATCCGGCCCTCAAACAACCCTGGAACCTACACACCTATCTGGCCATGCGTCACGTTCAGGTCCGCTGCGACGGGTATGACCGCTGGTTGCTGGACTACCGCCTGTCGGACATGGGCTGTGAACGCGACATCGCCATTGTAGTGCCTGACTTCAACAGCGCCGCCAGCTTATGTACTTACACTGACTTCGTCTTCACGGCCCCGAGCCACTTTACCCTGTTGGTCGCCAAACAGATGGATTTGGTGGTCCTGCCGCTGCCAATGGAGTTTCCTCCGATGGCTTACACTCTTTTCTGGCACAGAGACAGAGAAAGTGACCCCGCTTTGCGCTGGCTGCGGGATATTATTAAAGAGAAAACTCTGCACCTCAGATAATTGTCGGCCAGCGTTTGCAGCTCCGACGTAAAAGGAGTAGCTTAGTCGACCAGGTCTCAGACCATACAGTTCTGCCCAAAAGGACGTTTAGCAAAAGGATACTTTCAGATGCAAAATCACATTTCCGAACGCGTCGATGCGCTACGCAACTGGCTGGAGCAACACAGCTACGATGCGCTCATTATTCCGCATGAAGACGAATATTTAGGTGAATACGTACCAGCCCATAACGAGCGTCTACTCTGGGCCACCGGCTTCACCGGCTCAGCCGGCGCCGCGGTGATCACCCGCGATAACGCAGCGATTTTTGTTGATGGCCGCTATACGGTACAGGTACGCAAACAGGTCCCTGCCGACGTATTTGAATATCGTCACCTGATTGAAGAACCGTTTCTTGGCTGGCTGACAACTCAGCTCGCCAGTGGCGCCAAAGTCGCTTACGATCCGAGAATGCACCGCGCCAGTTGGCTGTCTGCGGCACAAACGGCCCTGGACGGTGAACTGCATCTGAGTCCGGTCAGCGACAACCCGATTGACCAGCTGTGGCAAGATCGCCCGCAACCGCAGGAATCAGAGGTTCGCCTGATGGACCTGACATTGGTTGGGCAATCCAGCACCGACAAGCGCGCAGAGATTGCGGCGTTAATTGCGGCCAAAAAAGCCGATGCAGCACTGCTGACAGAACTGGATTCCATCTGCTGGCTACTCAATATTCGCGGCCTGGACGTATCACGCCTCCCCGTGGTGTTGTGTCATGCGATTGTCCATCGTGACGCCAGCGTCGATTTTTTCTTTAAGTCTGAGCGTTTGCCACTTGGCTTTGAACCGCATGTCGGCCAAGGTGTACGTGTCCATGAGCCAGACGCCCTGCAAGCCCAGCTGGCTAAGCTTGAAGGCCGCAAAGTGTTGGTCGACCCAGCCACCAGTAACGCCTGGTTTACCCTGACATTACAAAGTACCGGCGCGCAACTGATCAACGCGGCCGATCCCTGCCTGCTGCCCAAAGCCGCCAAAAACGCCACAGAAATCGCTGGCATGAAAGCCTGTCATATCCGTGACGGCGCTGCCATGACCCAATTCCTCTGCTGGCTGGATAAGGAAGTCGCGGCTGGACGCCTGCACGACGAAGCTGTGCTGGCCGACCAGCTCCAGCGCTGCCGAGAACAAGATCCAACCCTGGCTGACCTCAGCTTTGATACCATTTCTGCGGCCGGTGAAAATGCGGCCATGTGTCACTACAATCACGAAAATCAGCCGCAACCGGGTCAGTTGACGATGAACACCCTCTACCTGGTGGATTCGGGTGGCCAGTACCAAGACGGCACGACCGACATCACTCGTACTGTCGCCATCGGGCTGCCGAATCAGGAAATGAAAGATCAGTTCACTTTGGTCCTCAAAGGCCATATTGCACTGGCAACCGCACGTTTCCCGAGAGGTACCTGTGGACACCAACTGGATGCCTTGGCGCGGCAATATCTGTGGGCCAACGGTTACGATTACGATCATGGGACTGGCCACGGTGTTGGTCACTTCCTCAGCGTACACGAAGGGCCGCAGCGTATCGCCAAAGCGGTTAACCCGACTGCCCTGCTACCAGGTATGGTTCTGTCCAACGAACCGGGTTATTACCGTGCCGATGCGTTTGGTATCCGGATTGAAAACCTGGAACTGGTGGTGGAAGTTGCGACTCAAGGCGACCATCATATGCTTGGCTTTGAATCGCTGACACGCTGTCCGATCGACCAACGCAACATCAACGTGAATCTGCTGACGCGGCCGGAGCTGAAATGGCTCAATGACTATCATCAGAAAGTGTGGCAAGACGTCAGCCCTCTGGTGGATGGTGAAGTGAAACAGTGGTTAGAACAAGCAACCCAGCCGCTCGATTACGCTTAATATCAGGACGGTGAAAGCAAAAAAAGTATCCACCGGCATAGCCGGTGGTTTTTCATATGCGCCTATAAGGCTCTCCTACTGGCAGCGCCCTAGCAGGCGCGTAGTGATCTGACATTTGCATATGACTATTTCCTGCGGCCCGTAAACGGGCTACCTGAATACGGGATCGACAATTGCTCTCCCATTTTATCCTGTTCTAGTTGGTGCTTTATGTAACTTTGTATCTTGCCGGTGTTTTTTCCTACCGTATCGACATAATACCCTCGACACCAAAATTCTCGATTCCTGTACTTGAACTTCAAATCCCCAAATCGCTCATAGAGCATCAAGCTACTTTTTCCTTTCAAATACCCCATAAATGATGAAACACTCATCTTCGGTGGTATTTCTAAAAGCATATGAATATGATCTGCGCAGCATTCCGCTTCAATAATATTCACACTTTTCCATTCACATAGCTTTCTAAGTATCTCGCCTACTGCTCTTCGTTTCTCACCATAGAACACCTGCCTTCTGTACTTTGGTGCAAAAAC
>NZ_WXWO01000077.1:0-84823 GCF_009904845.1 Vibrio sp. V38_P2S17PM301
ACTCAATATCACCACCAGTGCATTAGTATTAGGCGGTATTGCATTAGTATTTGTCGCGCGTTCCAAAAAAGTATGAAAGATGAAAATAAACTATATTTATTTTTTGTACTTCATCAAAAATTTCTCACCCACATTTATTAATTTATGTTTTCTTAGATCTGGATCATAAAAATATTAATGCAAAAGAAATTATCAGAAAAATTTTATTTTTGAGACCAATTTCACTTCTGTTTAATAAGTATAGGCAGCCAACCTATCTTAACGCATATGTATTATTTATTGAGTCATATTAATACAAGGATTTTGACATTACCCTTACAAAAGAAAGGAGTTCAGATTTTATAGTCTCGCCTCATTTTTTCAGGTTAATCAATAGTAAAGTTTTAATAGTCAGGTGATACGGTAACCCGGCGTCTACACTTTATTGCGTGAATGGCCGAAGCAGAAACAAAACAAGATGAATGAAAAAATAAAATTTGCAACCAAGGCCGCCCTCAGCCTCACTTTAGCCTTTTTGATTCCTTTTGCATTGGGCTGGCCACAAGCGTCCACGGCTGCAACCACAGTGATGTTAATTGCGTCGACCGGCGGTACCCGGGAGTCGCTGGCCAAAGGCACATTGCGTTTATTAGGCACACTCGCAGGAGCGGTGTTAGGTTTGTTATTGGTGGGCTGGTTTGCGCAAGATCGCCTGCTCTATATGTTGACGGTATCGGTTGTGGTGGCGTTCATTTTTTATTTCCGCAATGCCTATCAGAAAGATCCGACCCTGTTTATGCTCACCGGTGTCACTACGTTAATGATGGCCAATGGTGGTGATGCCGAGGGTGCATTTATTTATGGGGTAGATCGCGCCTACATGACAATGTTTGGTATCGTGATATACACATTAGTCGGCACCTTTTTATTTCCGACTAAAACAGAGCAAAACTTAAGGAAATTATCCGACAAACTCAATGAAGCACAACGACAATTATTTCATGCCATCATCAATAATCTCCGTATTAAAACGCAACTATCTACTCATCAAGATGCACAATATAATGCGGGCTCACCGCCAATAACCACTGATAAAAGTGATACGTCTTCAGAGGATATCTCCGAGTTAATAGATAACGTTTTCAACGCGCAATCGGCCCTGGAACAACACTTTTATACCGTCAGTCATGAATGCAGTGAAATATCAGCGTATCTAAAAGAGTGGCAACTGACACTGCATTATTACCAGTCGATCAGCCAACAATTGGTGATCACCGCGCAAAGTCATTTTATCCACCCAGAGGACCGCGCGCTCCTCAGTAATTTTGACGAATCCATTGCTGCAATTGATGCATTGTTTCACGCCAGCCAAACCGCTTGGGACAACCAGGGAACGCCTTATCGCACGGACTCTCACCAAACGACCTACAATCAAGACGCCCTCACCAACGCAAGCCACGTTGAAAAAGGCTCAGCCCTGACATTGGGCTATGTGATCAACCAACTGCACCAGAACCTGTCTAGGCTCACTGAAACCATCAGTTGCATTGACTCAGTGACCAACCGCATTTCCTTCGATCCGCCGTTACAACGCAAAGCTGAACGGTTTTTGTGGTGGGATGCCGAAAACTGCAAAACAGCCATCAAAGTTTTTGTGACCTATTGGGTGGCAGGCGCCGTTTGGATCTATCTGAACCCTCCCGGGGGCTACCAGTTTGTGGTCTTCTCAACCATTTACATGTCCCTGCTGTCCTTTGTGCCAGTGCACCCAGTTATGCTGTTGGTACTGTTTACGTTCGGCTTTCTGTTCGCCGTGCCATCTTATGTGTTTGTGTTACCCCAACTGGAATTACCCGCCGAACTGGGCGCGTTTATTTTTATCTATGCCTTCGTTGGCTTCTACCTGTTCAAAGGTCCCGTTACGATTTTCTTTCTGCTGGGGCTATTCATACTCGGGCTCAACAATCAAATGACTTACAACTTCAGTATCATAATGACCATCATGATGCTGTTTTACATGGTCGTATTCATGATCATTTTCTCCCACTACTTTCCGTTTTCATCACGGCCCGAGCATCTGTTTGTGACGCTAAAAGAGCGCTACTTTCGCCATGTCAACGCGCTTTTCACGGCGTACCAAACGCAGAAAAACGACTGGTACTCGAGCACCATACGTAGCCTGCATCTGAAAACCCTGACGACGTCCGGCAGCAAGCTTCAGATGTGGGGGACCAAACTCAACCATAAACTATTCTCAACGATCACTCCGGAGAGCGTTAAAGCCTTTACCGATGCCTGTCAGGTGCTTAGTAGCCATCTCAAAATTATGATCCAAGCCGAACATCAGTTGCAAGACAACCGATTGCTACGTGAACTTCGCTCGGGTAACCGCGACGATATCCTACCTGCCATGGCGCTGGCGTTAGCCCGGGATCACCACACCAGCGACCTGAATCATCGCTTCGGTACGTTCGACGCCGAGTATCAGGAGTTTGAAACCAGACTGGAACAATTCTTCACGGATCTTGATTTCACTGACTACGCTTATTCAGAGATAGCGGGGTTTTATATCCTGCTGAATTTAAAGCGTAATGTGTATGAAGCTCTCAAACAGTGTAAAGCAACCTATGAGGATATCGATTGGGTGAACTTAAAACAAAAACGTTTTTGAGGTAGACACGATATGACACTCTCCCTCAAACCCTATTGGCTCATTTTACCCCTTTGCGGATTGACCGCGTGTACCACGCTTGGGCCGGATTTCATCGGCCCCCAACCACTCGCTTTGCCAGCCAGTTGGACGCAGGACGATACTCAACAAGCACAGAATGACACCGCACTGTGGTGGCAACAGTTTCACGATCCGGTATTAAACCAATTGGTTGAGCAAGCCGGGGCGCAAAATCTCGATCTGGAAGCGGCCGGGTTACGTATCTTGCAGGCCCGCTCATTGCTCGGCGTTGCCGACGGCCTGCAATACCCTCAAGTTCAGACAGTATCGGGCAACCTGACGCGTCTCTACCAAAATGAAAACTCGTTCAATAATGCGGCAGTGAGTTTCGATGCCGGATGGGAAATGGATGTGTGGGGAAAATACGCGCGCGGTATCGAATCTGCACAGGCGACCTATTACGCCTCGATTACTTCTTATCAGGACATCATGATTACGGTCACGGCAGAAGTGGCTCGTAATTACATTAATTACCGTACCTTCCAGGAGCGGATCCTGCTGTCACAACGCAATATTGAAATTCAGGAGCGAGTCGTCAACATCACACAAGTACAATACGACTCCGGCAACGTCACTGAGTTGGATGTACAGCAGGCCAAAAACCAGCTGTACACCACCAAAGCTGCCCTACCTTCACTGGAGATTGCCAAGCGTCAGGCGCGCAACGCTCTGGCAGTGCTGCTCGGCGTTTTGCCTGAGGAAGTACTGCCACTTCTAGATGGCAATAACTTGAGCGCCAAGCTGGCCGCGTATGAGGCAAAGTTTAAGGCAACCGGCAGTAAGCAAGCACTCTCAGGCGATGACAGCGATTCTTTGGTGCCACGTCCGCCGCAACTACAAACGGCAATCAATGCGAACTTGGTGATGCGCCGCCCTGATCTTCAGGTCGCCGAACTGCAAGCGCGCGCTCAGAGTGCCCAGATTGGCATTGCTCAGTCGGCGTTGTACCCCAGTTTTTCGCTGTTTGGCTCCATCGGCATAAACAGCACCGTACCCGATGGCAGCAGCTTCAGTTTCAGTGATTCCTTAACCCTCGCAGCAGGACCGACATTCAGCTGGAATATCTTCCAGTACGGACGGGTGAAGAACAACATCCGCTATGAAGACGCCCGTTTTCAGGAAACCCTGACCAACTACAACAAGAAAGTGCTGCAGGCGGTTCAGGAAGTCACTAACGCCATTGATGCGTATGACTTGTATTTGCAGCAAAAAGCACTGCGTTTGCAATCAGTCAACGCCTCGATTCGCGCCTTCAATATCTCAATGACGCAGTATGAAAACGGTCAGATCTCGTTTGAACGACTGTTGAACTCGGTCGAGAAAATGACTCGCAGTGAAGACAGTTATGCGCAAATTAAAGGCAATGTCGCCAATCAGGTCGTTGCACTGTACAAAGCGCTTGGTGGAGGCTGGCAAGCCTACTCAGGCAAACCCTTCGTCAATGACGATCTGGCGAAGCAGATGAGCGAGCGCACTGACTGGAAGGGCACACTGGCCCCCGAAGCGCGCGTATTGCCTCACGTGCAAAGCGTCAATATGCGGGAGGTGCAGTGATGCCACATGAACTCTCCTGGGGAGATATCTATTACTCACCATTGCTGCTGGTGCTGGTGATTGCGGTCACGGCGACCTGGATCACAGTACTGATTTTCAACAAGACCCGGCTCTCCCGATTTGTAGCCTATCCATCGTTGACCTTTATGGCCATTTTGGTGATGTACGTCGTTGCTATCGACAGCTTTTTCTTAAAATTTTAGGTACCCAACAAGATGAAAAAATTCCTTATCATCGCTGTAAACATTGTCATCCTGGGTGGGGCCATCTGGCTTGGCTACCAAAAATATCAGGACTATTTTAACAATCCGTGGACTCGCGATGGGCAGGTTCGGGCAAATGTGATTAAAGTGGCTCCGCGGGTTTCCGGCCCCATTGTCGATGTTGCAGTGGCGGACAACCAGCCAGTTAAAGCGGGGGATCTGCTGTTTGTCATCGATCCTGAAACCTATCAGGTGGCGCTGTCACAAGCCCAAGTGTCATTGGAAAAAACCATCGTCAGTTCTCGCGGTAAAAAAATCGAATATGACCGACTGAAAGATATCCGGGCAAAAGACAGAGGCGCGGTGTCTCACAAGGATCTGATCCGTCGCGAAATCGCCTACGAAGAATCACTCCTGCAGATCAAGGCCGCCGAAGAACAACTGAAATCCGCCAAACTTAACCTAAGCTATACCAAGGTTTACGCCTCGGTAGATGGTTTCGTTTCCAACCTGGATATTCGCACCGGAACACAAGCCGTAGCCAACCAACCATTGCTGGCTCTGATCGACAGCAGCAGTTTCTGGGTGTTCGGCTTCTTCCGCGAAAATCAGTTAGCCAACATCCACCCAGGCAGTGAAGCCCGAGTTACTCTGATGTCGCATCCGGATACACCGATTAAAGCACGTGTGGATTCGATTGGCTGGGGCATCGCCCCGAAAGACGGAACCGTAGGGTATAACCTGCTGCCGAACGTAAACCCGGTCTTTCAGTGGATCCGTCTCGCACAGCGGATTCCGGTACGAATCACCATCACCGAGCTGCCGCAAGGCGTGGACCTGAGGTTCGGTCTGACCGCCTCAATCATGGTCATCGCCGACAATCAAAGCACTCAGCAGTGAACCGGACATCAGCACAGGAAAACAACATGGCAATCGGACAACCGCTTAAAAACATCAATCAGGAAAATAATTTTTTCTATCTTACGCTGGCCCTGACTTCGCTTTTGATCAGCGCCGCTCTGGCGCAGGTGGTCGGCAGTGGCGTGCTTGAGCAGATTCTGACCCTGTTTACGATCGTCACGTTCATCGTCTGCCTGGTCAGTTTGCGTTTTGATAAAAACTGGTACCGATTTCTGGTGACGCTGGTATGTGCCTGGGTCGTCGCTATCGCAGTTCGCAACCTGCTGGGTGTCAAGAGTATGGATGTGGTGTCGCTGCTCCTGACCTTCGCATTCTTCTTCGGCACTTTTAAGTCCATCGCCCGGCAGATTCTGTTCAACGGAAAAGTAGATACCAACAAAGTCATCGGCTCAGTCGCCTTGTTTTTATTGCTCGGTCTGATGTGGGCGATTGTCTATCTGGTCATTCTAGAATTCTCTCCTCAGTCGTTCACCGGACTAACCGCCCAGTCCTGGGGAGAGAATTTTTCCAATGCCGCCTACTTCAGTTTCGTCACCCTCACCACGCTGGGTTATGGCGATATCAGCCCAATCACACCGATCGCTCAGGTCATCGTTTATCTGGAAGCCATTGCCGGCGTATTTTACATGGCGATCGTGGTTTCCAGCCTTGTCAGTTCTAACATTGAAAATCAGGTAAAGAAAAATGGATAAACAACTGGAACAGCAACAAAGCAAGATTTTCATCAGCAATATGGTGGAATCAGCGATTCGTATCGGCTTGCTGCTGATACTGCTGATGTTTACATACGATATTATCAAGCCGTTTATCATCCCTGTGATTTGGGGAGCGATTATCGCCGTCGCCCTGATGCCACTCACATTGAAAATCCAACGCTGGTATGGTGGGCGTCGTGGTCTGGCAGCCACCACCATCGCCCTGCTGGGGATCGCCTTATTGGTGACGCCGTTTGTGATGATTTCGGGTTCCATTTATGAAGGAGCAACCCGGGTACTTGAAACATTGCAGCAAGGCCAAATTACCATCCCGGGGCCAAGCAGCAAAATCTCTGCTATTCCGGTGATCGGCGATAAGCTGTTCGAGGTATGGACTCTGTTCGCTACCAACCTGGAAAAAGCCATTCAAACCTTCCTGCCGGAAATCAAATCGGCGGTATCCTCATTTGCTGGTGTGCTCGGCGGTGCGCTCGGCGGCCTGCTCCTGTTCATCATCTCGCTGGCGATTGCCGCGGGTTTTATGACCTACGCCGAACAGATCGCTAACTCGCTGAAGACCGTTGCCGTGCGCGCTGCGGGTAAGAATGCGGAGCGTTGGACATCGCTGATTGCCGCAACCATAAAAAGTGTCTTGCTGGGCGTGGTCGGTGTCGCAGCCATACAGGCGCTGTTAATTGGTGCCGGATTCTTCGTCTTTGGCATCCCGGCTGCGGGCCTGCTGACACTGATCCTGATGATTTTATGTATTGCTCAACTCCCGGCACTGATTGCCGTTTTACCAGTTATCATCTACATGTACGTGATGCAAGACAGCACCACCGCCACCCTGTTTACCGTTTGGGTAGTGGTCGGCGCCCTGTCGGAAAACCTGCTTAAACCTATGTTAATGGGCCGTGGCGTAGACGTGCCGATGCCCATTATCCTGATTGGTGCGATTGGCGGCATGTTGTTCTATGGCATTGTCGGCTTGTTCCTGGGAGCGGTCATACTGGCAATTTGGTATGAACTGTTTGTGTTTTGGATCCAGCTCGAACAACAGGAAGACGCAGCGGCCAATACACTGGCTCAGCCAAATACAGTTAATTCAGAAAAGGCTGACACATAAGTAGATTTAATATGATGCCATCCTTTTTCTTATAACCATGTTTTGTTTCTTTATTGCAGCCCTGATTAAGGGCTGCTTTTTTACATAACTTTCACCGGCGGACATAAACATGACGTTCATTGTTCGATTAAAGATGAACAAATAACAATAAATTCAATAAAAATCAAATAAATAACAAAAAACGTTCATCTGATGATCTTTTCATTTCCCACATAATAAAAATTAATATTTTTCGTTAACTTGCATAAAACCTAACAATTACTTTCGGCACAAAACCTAGTATCTCTAACGAAGACACATGACGCGTCTTTTATTTCCCTACAAGATAAAAAATTTAGCACAGCGAATATTTCCGCTGATCAAATGCTAATCATTAATTAAGGAAAATATAATGAAAAAGCTAGCAGTCCTAATTTCAACTTCGCTCATGTTTGCATCCGCACCTTCGTTTTCAGAAGTGTATGTCGGAGCAAAAGTAGGTAAATCATGGTTAGATGATTCCTGTACCAGTTCGGTGTGTGACGACGAAGACTCAACCGTCGGCGCCTTCCTCGGTTATCAGATGTGGGACTTCCTCTCTTTGGAAGCAGGATACGATTACCTGGGCGAATTTCAGAATGGTTCAATGAAAGATGATATCAGCGCCATTACGCTCGCCCCAAAAGCCAATCTTGCATTAACGGATGACATCTCGCTTTACGGTAAGCTCGGTGGGGCTTATGTCGATTATGGCAGCAAGAACGACTGGTCTTACTTAGGGGCTGTGGGCCTGGAGTTTGACTCTCATCAGAACGTACTGGTTCGTCTGGAATACCAGACACTCACCGACATGAACAATGACGTGGTGCGTGCTGCCGGTAATTCCGCAACGCTTGGCGTGGTATATACCTTTGGTGGAGCATCTCAGGCCGAGCCAGCCCCCGTTGTCGAACCGGAAGTAATGGTGGTCGAGCAGCCTGAGCCTGAACCGGAACCTACATGGGTCGACAAAACCTACCAGACGACAACACTAGGTGAAAGTTACTTTGCACTCAACAGTACCGAGTTAAAACCAGAAAGCGCTCCGGTGCTGGATAAACTGGTCGATTTCCTGGCAGAGTATCCGGAATCTGAAGTCGTGATTATCGGCCATACCGATTCCACCGGCAGCGAGCAGTACAATCAGATGATTTCAGAAAAGCGCGCCCAATCGGTCTCGGACGCTCTGCAGCAACGTGGCATCGAACAACAACGGATTTCGGTTGAAGGGCGCGGTGAACTTGAGCCGAAAGCGTCCAACAAAACACGTGAAGGCCGCAAACAGAATCGCCGTGTCGAAATAATCATTCCTTCCTTCGATTACCAGATCCAACAATAAATCTACGACAGAGCCCTGCCCATCAGGGCTCTGTGCCATCTATACTTAAATCAGGTTACGCAGGTGAGGATGGCACAATGCGTTATTTCACATCCAAAGGACTTATCACGCTGGCGCTGCTGACGATCAGTCCGATTACGCCCGCTCAGTTCAATACCGCCCCGCTAAGATGTGAGTTGACGGACACCGCCGATTATTTTCTGTTTTATCAGGATCAACTGGTTTATCAGAGCGATCAATTCGCCATCTTTCAGAATTTCAAAGGCCGGGTCAGTAGTCAGGTGGACCTGAAAACTGGCGAACTGGTTCGTACCACCTACATCGGTGAACCGTTTGAACCCAAAATTCAGATTCTTTATGGCCACTGCATGAATCCACAGTCAACCTTGAAAATGTGGGAAATGAGCAAAGTCCCGTACGACGACTAACCCACAGACAGCGGTTCAGTTCGTCTGGCAGATGTTTTATAGTCAAACCTCCCCAACCTTTTCGGATCAGACATGAAGGCACTGAACGACCTCAATATCTTCGTAGAGACATCACGACAAGGCAGCTTCTCTAAAGCCGCCAACAGCATGGATTTGACACCGGCCGCCATCAGCGCTTCAGTCAAACGACTGGAAGAACAGATAGGTTTTCCACTCTTTGTCCGCTCAACCCGCAGTCTCCGCCTGACCAATGAAGGGGAGATATTCCTCACAAAAACTCAGACGGCACTGCACGCTCTGCAAGAAGGTCTGGACCAGATCGCCAGCTCAAGGGGAGAGCTGGCTGGCCATCTTTACATTACGGCCCCGTCGGATTTTGGCCGCAATATGCTCCTCAACTGGATCGATGAATTCATCGAGTTGCATCCAAATGTTCACATCAAACTTGAGTTGTCAGACAGTCTGACCGACATGTATTCCAAACCCGTCGACATTGCGATCCGTTATGGTGAGCCTGCCGATTCCAATCTGATTGCCATTGCGCTGTGTACGGCGAATGAACGCATTCTGTGTGCTTCTCCGGAATACGTCGCCAACCACCCGGCGCTCACTCAGCCCACCGATCTGCTCGCACATAACTGCTTGTGTTACATGGTCTCCGACAGCCTTTATAACAAGTGGACGCTGAACCATAAGCAGGACACCGAAAGCGTGATTGTCAAAGGCAATCCAACCAGCAACGACAGTGAGGTTGTGCATCGTCAAGCCCTCAAAGGCAAAGGCATTGCCAATAAATCATTGATGGACATCAGCCAAGACATTTTGGATGGGAAACTGGTGCGAATTCTGCCCGAATGGGACGGTGGGTCAGTGCCCATTTACATGGTGTGCGCAGACCGTCGTCTGTTGACGCCGACCATTCGCGCTTTTCAGGCGTTTGTGCGGGAAAAGTGCTGCCAGCAACGCAAAATGGTTCTGGCAGCCATCGACGTTTAAGTGTCTGAGTTTACTGGTGTATCGTTAGTCGAAGTTAACGGCGATCTTACCGATAGCACGGCCACTTTCAATCAGCTCATGAGCCTGCCTCAGTTGCTCGGCGCCAAAACCTTCAATGGTGTCAGTCAGCGTGGAGCGAATTCGGCCGGCATCAATCAGATTCGCAACCTGAAAGAGAATATCTCGCTGTTTGGCCATGTCGTCGGTTTTAAACAAGGTACGGGTGAACATCAGTTCCCATATAAAACCAGCCGATTTGCCCTGCAATTTGGATAAATCCACCCCGCCATCAAACTCAACAATAGATGCAATCATTCCCTGAGGCGTGATCAATTCCGCCATCGCATCCCAGTGGCCTTTGGTGTCGGCGACATTGAAAATGTAGTCCACCGTTTCCAAACCCTGCGCTTTCATTGAGTGGACCAAGTCACGATGATCAACCACATGGTCTGCGCCCATCTCCCGGACCCATGCCTGAGTTTCAGGTCGCGAAGCAGTTGCAATCACCGTAAGATGAGTCAGTTGTTTCGCCAGTTGAATGGCAATCGAACCAACACCGCCCGCCCCGCCAATAATCAGCAGAGATTTTTTCTCGCTCGGCGTAATCCGTAACCGGTCAAACAAAGCCTCCCAGGCTGTTAATACCGTTAGCGGCATTACGGCCGCTTGTGGGTCCGTCAGGCTGTGCGGTGCGTGTGAAGCAATCCTTGCATCCACTAGCTGATACTCCGCGTGAGAACCTTGTCGCGTCACATCACCGGCATAGTAGACCCGGTCACCTGGCGCAAAACCGTCGACCTTGTCCCCGACAGCCGCTACGATACCCACCGCGTCATAGCCAACCACTCTGGGGGTTTCGAGCACTTTGTCAGCAGCGGCGCGGCAACGAATTTTCGCATCCGCCGGATTAATGGACACCGCGTTAACTTTCACCTGAAGATCATAGTCACCCGGTGTCGGTACTTGCGTGTCATATTCGAACAAGCTTTGCTCATCGCTGATCGGCAGTGAGCGAGTAAAACCGATCGCTTTCATTGTGGTAGGCACAGACATCATCATTCTCCCTAACATTTTTATTTTTAGCCGATGAAATTCATCGGACGCAGTTGTACGTATTCGACCAGTTCAAGACGGTCTGATTCTAGTTTGAAATGGTTGAAGTGCTCACTGACCAAATGTTGGTCCAGGGTTTCTTGTGAACACCAAATTTCTTGCATTATGTACAGCCCCGGGATCTGCTGATCGGCAAACAACTCGTACTGACAGCAGCCATTTTCTTCCCGTGTAGGTTCAAGTAAGCCCTTTAACAAAGCTTCCAGTGCCGCCTCACAACCGGAGGCGGCTTTAATTTCCGCAATTAAATGAATCATGGTTACAGCTCCGTCATCACCGTGTGGTGGTCCCAGCGCGATTTCGGCAACTTAGCGTTAAAATCGTCTTCGCTGTGATAGCCCAGCGGCACAATCACAACTGAGGTATAACCTTTTTCACGCAACCCAAACTCTTCATCGAGAATTTTCGGGTCAAAACCTTCGATAGGTACAGCATCAATATCCATCGCCGACGCACCCAGCAGCAGCGTACCAACATTCAGATAAACCTGTTTCTCCATCCAGTGATTGGCATCCTTGAGATCAAAACGATGCATGTTGACGAAAAAAGAGCGTCCACCATGCATACCCTGCTTCGCCTCCGAATTGGCAAAGCGGCCGTCTTTGTCTTCCTGCTCAAGTAGCGCCTGCAAATACGCTTCATCAATGCTGGTTTTGGCGCAAAACACCACCACATGAGAAGCGTCCAACACTTTGCGTTCGTTGAAGGCGTAGCCCCCTTGCGTTGCCTTGGCAATACGCGCTTTACCTTCGTCGCTACTGGCGACAATAAAGTGCCATGGCTGTGAGTTCACGCTAGACGGACTCATGCGGATCAACGTTTTAATGGCGTCGACGTTATCCGCCGGGATTTTGCGGCTGGCATCAAAAGCTTTGGTTGAGTAACGGGATTGTGCGGCCTGAACAATAGACATAATTTTCTCCAGATATTCAGTTATTCATATTGCGATGGCAGCTACAATAGCGCCCGGCTCCTTCTGGAAAAACCACCAGCGCGTTGAATGATTTTCAAATATTTTTTTAAAATTGACTGGGATAATCGCTGTACCCCTTTTCATTGCCACCAAATAAAGTTGCCGGATCGAGTTCCGCCAACGGCGCGTTGTGCTGCATTCGGGTGACCAGATCCGGATTGGCGACAAACGGGCGGCCAAACGCGACCAAATCGGCATACCCTTTCGCGAGCACGGCTTCGCCTCGCTCAATCGAATAACGGCCAGCGACGATGATGCAGTTGGTAAAGTTAAGGCGCAGTGCCTGACGAAATGACTCTGGAATCGTGGGGGCATCATCCCAGTCAGCTTCCGACAAATGCAGATACGCAACACCTTTGTCTTGCAGAGCTTTGGCAGCAAGCAGTATGGTGGGGACGATATCCGGACAGTTCATGTCTTTAAACGTGATGAATGGCGCCAGACGTACACCCACTTTCTCGGCACCTATTGCTGCGCTGACGGCGTCAACCACCTGGAGTAAAAAGCGAATACGATTTTCGCGACTGCCACCGTACTCGTCCGTGCGTGCGTTAGAATTGGTGCGCAGAAACTGGTCAATCAAATAGCCATTACCTGCGTGGATCTCGATACCATCAAAACCGGCGCGTACGGCTTGCCTGGCAGCATGGGCGAAGTTTTCAATCACGCGTTCAATGTCGGCCTGAGTCATCGCGCGCGGTGTCGGACAGTCGATCATCTCACCGTCACCGTGTTCGTTCGCGATCCACACTTGCGTATCCACCGGCTTAAGCGCCGAAGGCGCCATCGGCGCTTGCCCGCGCTGGAAGACCGGATGAGAAACCCGACCAACATGCCACAATTGGTTGAAGATCTTGCCGCCATTAGCATGCACAGCCTGAGTCACTAACTTCCAGCCTTCAACCTGCTGTTCGGTGTAGACACCCGGTGTAAATGAGTAGCCCTGGCTGTCATCTGAGATCTGCGTCGCTTCGGTAATGATCAAGCCGGCAGACGCACGCTGCGCGTAATACTCGGCCATCATGGCGTTGGGAATATTGCCCGGTTGACTGCTGCGCGCGCGTGTCATCGGCGCCATCACAATTTTGTTGCTCAGTGACAGTTGTTTCAGTTGGGTCGGTTCAAATAATAAAGTCATAGTGGCCTCTTTATGTGCTCTCAATTCATCTTGTAGATTCGGATGAGAAAAGCTTATCAGGATAGAAATTGGCGAGAATCCCATGCCAATTGAATTCACTATTTGGTAAGAGTGAATAATCCTTTCATGAGGAGATGGACAAGAGTGCCCCCACTCATCAATACAGGGAGAACAGGCAGGCCGCGCCCTTGAGTCTCATAAAATGGACGGGGACGATCCACTTTGTAAGCCAGCGGATCAAAGGCTTGCATGAAGCTTGAGCGCCAGACTTCGCTTACCTTACTCTGAGTGCAACGACACATGTCCAAAGGGATTTATTGTTGTCACTCTCGACGGTTTTACGGCAGACTAGCCGCCATAAGGACCCAATCCAAAATCAAAAAAGGAATCTCATGTTTGCTCAAGCTTTTGTTGACGCAGGTTTGCATTACGTCCCGCACTATTTCGATGTGCCATTGGATTACCACCACAGCGAGAAGGGACGCATCCACGTCTTTGCCCGTGAAGTCACCCAAGCTGGCGACCGCCATGCAGATAAGCCGTGGCTGGTGTATTTTCAGGGCGGACCTGGTTTCCCTTCCCCACGACAGAATGGCAACACTGGCTGGATCAAACGGGCTCTGAAGGATTATCGGGTGTTGCTGCTCGACCAACGTGGTACTGGCAACAGTTCGGTCATTAGCCATCAGACACTGGCAACAATGAGTCCCGTACAACAAGCGGAATATTTGAGCTACTTTCGCGCCGATAACATTGTGCGGGACGCCGAATTCATCCGCGAGCAGTTGGGCGTTACACAGTGGGCAATTCTGGGTCAGAGTTTCGGTGGTTTCTGCTCACTGACCTATTTATCAATGTTTCCACAGAGCTTGCTGCGCAGCTACATCACCGGTGGTGTACCCTCGATTTCACGCCATGCCGATGACGTCTATCACGCAACGTTCAAACGTACTAAAGAGAAAAATCAGGCTTTTTTCCAGCAATTTCCTCAAGCGCAGGCGCAGTGCCAAAAGATCGCCGACCATCTACTGCAACACGAAGAGTTCCTGCCCAACGGCCAGCGCCTGACCGTCGAACAGTTCCAGCAAATCGGCATCAGTTTCGGGGTCAGTGACAGCTTCCTGCCAACCTACTACCTACTGGAAAACGCCTTGGTTGAGATCGACGGGCAGCCGCGCCTGCGTTACGAATTTCTCAATGAAATATTGATGCAGCAGTCATTTCAGACTCACCCGATTTATGCCATTTTGCACGAGTCGATTTACTGCCAGGGCTTTGCCTCGTCATGGAGTGCCCATCGGGTTCGTCAGCAACACCCCGAATTCAACTATCAAACAGGCCAGCCGTTCCTGTTTACCGGTGAGATGGTATTCCCATGGATGTTCGATCAATACATCAACTTGCAGCCGCTCAAAGCCGCCGCAGACATGCTGGCAGAGAAATCCGACTGGGCTGCCCTGTACGACGAGAAACAGTTGGCGAACAATAAAGTGCCGGTCAGTTGCGCGGTGTACGCCGACGATATGTTTGTCGAAATGGACATCAGCCGTGAAACCCTGGCACTGATGCCAAACGCCAAGGCGTGGATCACCAACGAATATGAGCACAATGGTCTGCGCGCGGATGGCGAACACATTCTTGACCGACTGATCGCAATGGGCAACCAGACCGCAGCCACACTGGCCTAAAGCCGCTAACATCACACCAACCACCGGCCAGGTGGTTGGTTTTTGACATCTTTTCCCCTCACGCGCTATACCCCTATTAACTGTCGGTATTTGTCGTATTATTACTTGGTTACAATGCGCCCCAATTTCTATGTTAGCGGTTAAAAGGAATCGTCATGAATCACTATGTTGTCTGTGCTCTGTACAAGTTCGTCGAGCTGGAAAATTATCAGGAGCTTCGGGAGCCTCTAAGAGAGTTGATGGAACAACATCAGGTGCGCGGTACATTGCTGCTGGCGAAAGAGGGTATTAATGGCACAGTGGCCGCCCCCCGTGAAGGTATTGATGCGCTACTGGCATGGCTAAACGCAGATTCTCGCCTGGCGGGCATCAGCTATAAAGAGTCACTCAATCATGAACAGCCATTTAACCGCACTAAGGTCAAACTCAAACAGGAAATCGTCACCATGGGCATTGAAGGCATCGACCCTCGTCACGTGGTCGGCACTTATATCAAACCCAAGGAATGGAATGACCTGATTTCGGATCCAGAAGTGTTTGTGGTCGACACCCGGAACGACTACGAAATCGAATTGGGTACGTTCCAGAACGCCGTTAACCCAAAAACCGAGACGTTCCGTGAGTTCCCGGATTATGTCAAACAGAACATGGACCCGAGCAAACACAAGAAAGTCGCGATGTTCTGTACAGGTGGAATCCGCTGTGAAAAATCCACCGCTTACATGAAAGAACAGGGCTTCGACGAGGTTTACCATCTCGAAGGCGGCATCCTGAAGTATCTTGAAGAAGTGCCTGAAGAAGAGAGCTTGTGGCAAGGTGACTGCTATGTGTTTGACGGCCGTGTTGCGGTCAACCATCAACTGGAAAAGAGCGAATACGACCTGTGTAACGCGTGTCGCCTGCCAATCACAGAAGCAGATAAACAGTCCGACAAATTCGAACAAGGCGTCAGTTGTCCGAAATGCCACGGCACACACAGTGAAGAGCAAGTGATCCGTTTCCGTGAGCGCGAAAAGCAGGTGCAGCTCGCCCGTGAGCGTGGTGAAAACCATGTGGGTGGCGATGCCGTCAAAACAGCGGAGCAAAAGCGTCAGGAAAAATTGCAACGCAAGCAAACGCAGCGACAGCAAAACAGCTGAGCCACACCACCAGCGCGGTTGTACCGCCAGCCTTAACCGACAAGCCCCGCAATGCGGGGCTTTTTGTTGAAGATCAAAATGACATCAGGCATCAGCGGAGGATTCTGCAAGGTGATGACTGGCGTAATGGAATGTCGCCCATGACCCAACACCACACAAACACATCGCGACGGCCATTGGCATGGCGCCATAGTGAGACAACATAGAAACACAAGCGCCGACAATTCCTGCCAGGGCAAAGCGCAGCGTCCCGGCCACAGCGGCCACTGTGCCTGCCATTTGAGGGAAATCACTCATCAGCAACCCCATGGCGTTACTGCCAATCAGAGCAACGTTGCCGACAAATATCATGATGCAGGCCACCATAAACGGGTAACTTAGCCCCAGCAATTCCACCAACACTAAACCCATTCCGGCCAGCACCTGCATCCCCAGCCCAACCCGGAGCATCGCAGGAATGCCAACTTTTTTAACGTAGCGTCCGTTGATGCTGGTGATCACCATCATCACGACGATATTCAGGGCAAAATAGTAGCCAAAATGCTCCGGCGGAATGTGATAAAGCGTAATGTAAACAAACGATCCTGCGGTCAGAAAAGCAAACATTCCGGCAAATGAAAACGCACCACACAAGACCAGACAAAGCACTCGCATATCGCGTGAGAGAGCACCATACGCCGCCAGCGTCGCCCTCAGTTCAAACGGACGCCGATGCTCGGCACTGAGCGTTTCCGGCAGACAGAATGCCACCAGCACAACAATAATCAGAGCCAACAACGCCAGAACATAGAAAATCGATTCCCAGCCCAAATACAACGACAGATAGCCACCAACCAGGGGGGCCACCAGCGGCGCAACCGTCACCACCAGGCTGACAAACGACATGGTACGAGCGAAATCTTCGCGGTCAAACATATCCCGAACTAACGCCTGAAGCACCACGGCACTGGCCGCGCCCGTCATTCCCTGAACGATGCGTAGCGCAATAAACATTTCAATTGAGTGTACGTTGGCCGCCAGCGCACAACCCAAACCAAACAGCAAAGTCCCCACCACCATCACGGGTTTGCGGCCCAGGCTGTCTGATAATGGGCCATGGATCATCTGGGCCAGCGCAAAACCAATGGAATAAGCGGTCAACGTGATCTGCACCGCACTGGCTGGCACCGCAAGATCCTCGGCGATCGCCGGCATCGCCGGCAAATACATGTCAATGGCGAACGGGGTCAGGGCTCCGATGGCGCCAAGAATAATATAAAGAAACAGCGAAGGTTTGGTGGTTCCGCTCTGAGTCAGTTGCATGGATTCTCTTTTCGATTAGACGATAAATAAAAACACGGCTTCTTTACAAAAGCCGTGTTGCATCAGGTTAAGCAGGGATTACCAGTTCATTTCACCCATGCTAACCTTAGCACCCAGTTCCAAACCGGCATCCGCTTCAAACTGAGGGTAGGCTTGCATCGTTTTCTTAATCAGTTCAGCAGAATTTTGTGAGTTTGCCACGTTAACGTCGTAAGTCGCGACGTAATCACGGTTAAACGTTACGGCGTCTGTGCCCGCAGGCTCTTCACCAATGTAGTGACCCGGAATCACGCGTGTCGGTTTCAGTGCCAGCATGCGATCCAGTCCCTGAACCCACTCGATGCGTTTCTCATGTGTCGCAGCATCCGCCATCCAAACGTGACCACCTGACGCCACAGACACGCCACCCAGTACAGTTTTCAGTGAAGGAATCCAGTAATAAGCCTGATGCGTACCGCCTTCTTTCAGTTCAATGCTTTCCCCTTCCAGGCTAATGTTACCGTTGAACACTTGCGGCACATAAACGGATTTTGGTGCATTTTCACCTAAGATCGGGCCCCAGTAGCTGATCTTCTGATCTTTAGTACGCTTGATGTGATCGACCACCGCCTGAGTGGCATAGATGTTCACGTCCGGATACGATTTAACGATCGGCTCTAAGCCAAAGTAGAAGTCCGGGTCGCCTGCAGTAATGTAGATTGCCTGAAGTTGTTTACCCGATTTCTGAATCATATCCAGAACGTGTTTCCCTTCTTCTACACCAAATTGAGCATCAAAAAGAACGGCGTTTTTCTCTCCCTCAATCAGAGTAGAAGCGACAGGAAAGATGCCTTTATCCTGAGGGTTATAGGTGGTCAGAGTCAGGTCTGCCATTGCAGATCCAGAAGCCAGAGCGGTGGTTAAAATCAGTGTGGTAACAGGTTTCATAGTTTTTGCCTCATCAGTAACTAACGAGGCCTACTTTACCAACTGAACGAAAAAGAAATAGCCACGCTCTCGCACATAACTAGTGCATATTTTGCAACAATACTGGTATATATTACCGAACACTATTTCATTTTACGCACATTTAAGCGCTGTTCCACACCGGCTCCCGGTGCATCCGCTCCACAACAAAATCGATAAACTGGCGCAATAACGTCGTGACCTGGCGGCGGTTGGAATACACCAGGTGCACCCCCAACTGTCTCGGTTCCCAGTCAGTCAGCAATGGCACCAGCTCACCAGAACGTATGTATGGCTGTACACTGGCCAGCGGCTGCATACTCACGCCACCGCCACTGAGCGTGGCGTTGAGTAGAATCGTTGAAATATTGGCCGTCAGCTGGCCCGTTACCGGCACGGACTCACTGTTGCCCCCTTTGTCAAAATGCCATTCACTTTTGCCAAAATAGCTGAACGTCAGACAACTGTGCGCGCGCAGCGCTTGAAGCGAATCAGGTGTGCCGTGCTTGCTGAGGTACTCGGGCGCAGCGACGACTACCGAGCGACACACCCCGATTTGGCGCGCAATCACATTGGGATCAAGGTCGTTACTGATGCGCACGGCCAGATCGATGCCTTCCTCGACCAAGTGAATGCTGCGATCAGCCACCACCAGTTCAATCTGCACCTTAGGCCATAGTGCGCAAAAGTCGTTGATGGCAGCAAGCAGAAACGCATCGATCATCGAATAGCTGCAGGTGATCCTCAGCCGCCCGGACAGGGTATTGTGTTGTCGATCTGAAATGGCTCCGATGTCATCGGTTAAATTCAGAATTTGGTAGGCACGTTCCAGTGTTTGCTCACCAGCTTCCGTCAAACTCTGAGTACGGGTTGTACGGTGCAGCAGGCGGGTACCAACCCACTCTTCCAGCTCAGAAAGGTGGCGGGATACTTTGGTTCGTTCGATATCCAGGTGTTTGGCTGCCGCTGACAGGCTGCCCTGTTCGACGATTGAAACAAATATTTTCAGTGCGCTGATTCTGTCCATGCATCTCACTCAGAGAAAAGTCGTGCCAGGCAGTTAACACTGTGCTGGCGAGGTCTCCTTATGATATCGACCCTTGTGACGAAATCCACGCTCAAATACGTCAATTTCGTCATTTACGCTACGACGTCCAGACAAAGCTGATGCGGCCAACTATTGGCTGACCGCGACTGCACTATTGCAAACAAAGTAAGTGGAAGCTTTTTTTGCCTCGCTGAATCACCCAATAACGATCGAATAAGGCAAAGTAACCACTGAGGTTGTCGTGTTGCACTCGCTCACCATTGACACGAATGGCTCCGTCGCTGATCAACTCACGTGCGATACGACGCGATTTTGCCAGGCCACTCGTGACCAGTGCTTGTGAAAGCGAAATACTCGCCTCAATCGCCGTAACGGGCAGGCCATCCTGAGCAATCTGTGCGAGCTCAGCTTGCGTAAGTGTTTGCCACTGACCATCAAACATCGCCTGAGTGATACGCTGAGCACTGCTGAGCCCATCTTCACCATGCACAAACCGAGTCACCTGCTCGGCCAGCACTTGCTGAGCCCGTGGCTTACCCACACGCTGTTTGTCTTCGACTTCCAATGCCTCAATGTCATCCAGCGACAAAAAAGTGTAGTAGCGTAAAAAACGGTACACATCGTCATCATTGGTATTGAGCCAGAATTGGTAGAAGCTGAACGGTGAGGTTTGTCTGGCATCGAGCCACACCGCCCCACCTTCGGTTTTGCCGAATTTGGTGCCATCGGCTTTTGTGATCAATGGCAGTGTCATACCAAACACTTTATTGCCATTCAGTCGCCGGGTCAGATCGATCCCGCTGACAATATTACCCCATTGGTCACTACCGCCAATTTGCAGTGTGCAGCCATGGTGTCGATTGAGGTAGGCAAAATCGTATGATTGCAACAACGCGTAACTGAATTCGGTAAAGGATATGCCCTGTTCCGCACGCTCCAAACGCTGACGAACCGACTCGCGATTCATCATCGCATTGATGGAAAAGTGCTTGCCGATATCACGCAGAAATTCAATCACGTTTAGCGAGCCGATCCAGTCGGCGTTGTTCACCACCTCAAAGGCCACCGCGTCCTCCGCCGGGAGGATACCGCGAATTTGTTGTGCCAGTTGGGCGACCCAGCCTTGCACCGTCTCGGCGCTGTTGAGCATGCGTTCGGTGGCTTTAAAGCTCGGATCGCCAATCATACCGGTCGCTCCGCCAATCAAAGCCAGAGGCTTGTGCCCTGCTTGTCTAAAACGCTGCATCAGGATAAGTGGCACCAGGTGACCAATATGCAGGCTGCCTGCGGTCGGATCGAAGCCGCAGTAAATCACTTGTGGTTCGGTGAGCAGAGAGTGGAGTGTATCGAGATCGGTGGCCTGTGCGATCAGGCCACGTTGTTGAAGGTCATCTAAAATCGAGGTCATGGTTCCGCCTGTGTGTATTTTTTCACAGACTAACCAGATTGAGCAGCGGACTCGATATCCCTATAGGGACAATTACTGCAATCAGCCGGCTTTACAGTTCAAACTGACGCTCAAACTCACGCTGTTCCATGATGTCTTCGATTCTTCTGCGTACTTTGCGTTGCACTGTGCCAGCCGATTCGCGTGCTTCGCTGTTCTTGTCGCGTTTCTTTTTCGTTGTCTTTTTTCCTTGTGACATACCTACCTTCCTGACGTGAGTGAGCCAAAGCGTGGCCTGTTAGAATATGTATCCGCGTCGCCTTCCGACGCCGCCAAGCTGCCTTTGATATCGGAAAATACCCGTTTTCAGCATGAATAAAGGTAAAGTCCCTGAAACAGCCGTTAATCTACAGTATCACGAAACAGGCCTTAGGAGTGAAAATCTCGGCAAATCATTAAGGATGAGACAGATTATTCAAAACAAGTGGAATAAAACGCGCGTAAACGCTGAAAGAGGGACGAAACTAAGAGGGGGCAATGCTGGAAAAACAAACGGCCGGGGTTGGTAACAACCCCGGCCGTTTATCATAAATTGAGTAATTAGCCTACAACAACGTTGCTAGCTTGAGGACCTTTCTGGCCTTCCTCAACAGTGAAAGTTACTTTCTGACCTTCAGCCAGAGTTTTGAAACCTTCAGAAACGATTGAGCTGAAGTGTACGAATACGTCTTTGCCACCGTTGTCTTGAGAAATAAAACCGAAACCTTTAGTTTCGTTGAACCATTTAACTGTACCTGTCACTGAATTTGACATAATAACCTCTGAGAGTATTAAAAAAATTTATCGCCTGATACGGTTACTGAAAACAAACGCTATTTAATGTCTCAATAAAGCGAAAGGGCACAGCAGAGGTAACGAGCAGAGCCGAACCATTGCTGAGATGTAACTTTAACTAGATGTAGCATTAACAGCTCTCTATATCAGAGCAGCGGCTCAGTATACAGAGAAACCGCATATTGTATAGCTTTATTTTGGTTCTTTGGGATCACACATCCATGGCGCCGCCAGCATATGATTGAGAAATAGCTGAAATAGCTCACTGAGTGACCGCACATTGAGCTGCGCGTACACGCGCTTACGATGGTTTTTGACCGTACCGATACCAATCCCAAGAGACTCGGCAATCTCTTGGGAATCGAGTCCCTGAACCAACAGCGCGGTGACTTCCTGCTCCCGCTGTGTCAGCCTGTCAGCCCCAAAACTAGCGAGCGCCGCTTGCAACGCCGATGCCATCCCTGGCTGGTGCAGCGGTGCCTCCGCCAGCACAAAGGCTTGCTGTTGCCATTGCTGATGGCATAGCGCTTCAACAAGACGGAAACCGTGTTGCAACCGTTGCCGGCCCTCAAGGCTAAAACGACCATGTTGTAGCAAGCCGAGATAAATCACGACCCAACGACCTTCGTCCAACTGAATCGTGACGCACAGTTCATCCTGCCAGCCAGTCTGACGATAAAACTCTTGCTGATAATCCCGGTACTCCCCGGCCACCGGCACCACATCATTCAGCCCGTAAACTCCGGGAGCGGAACCGTCTAGGATCGCCTGATAAAACGGGTCTTTAAGAAATGAATCGGTCAGATAGCGCTGAAACAGCAGTTCGCGTTGTGACGGGATCGAGTCATACAGGTAGATAGGGTGTTTGCCCTGTCGGTATCCCAGGATCACAGCGCAGTCAAACGTGATCTGAGCCTGCAACCAAGCTATCAGCCGCGAGGTAAATTGCGGTGTATGGAGCGCTTTCACCACCTCGGCAATATCGGCGTATTCAGCGGAAGCGATCATGATTACCTCAGGATTACACAGGGAACAGAGCTCTGAGCTTACCCTAATTTTACGCTCAGACAATGGCTGGATAGCCAACCCGGGGCAAGCGGCGCTTTCTCCGATATCAAGCACTTTGTTACCAATGTCGGAAATCTTCAATATTCCCCGTTCACACCAGATTATCGTAGAGACTCACTTCAGCAAGGAGATAGCAGCATGAAACGACTGGATTACTACAATACCGCTCCGCAAGCGATGGACATACTGATGCAACAGGAAAGCTACTTCCGTCGCCAGTTCGAGGCGTCGGAAACCATGTCTGTCCGGATCTGGGAATTGGTTAAACTCAGAGTCTCACAGATCAATCAGTGCGCCTTTTGTATTGATATGCACAGTAAAGACGCATTGAAATACGGGGAACAGGCGGAGCGGATCTTTGGCTTGAACGCGTGGCGGGATATGCCCATGTACGACGAGCAGGAACGCACCGCTCTTGGCTGGGCAGAACATCTAACGGCAGGCTCAATCGTCAGCGACGACGAATACCAACGGGTATTGGATTGTTTTGGTCCGCACGCCCTGGTGGATTTGACAATTGCCATCAATGCCATCAATAGTTGGAATCGTATTGTCAAAGTCTTCAAGCCACAAGTGGGCCGCTACCGACCGGAGTAACTCAAGCAACGCATGGATTTCAGACTGTATCAGCCTCAGGGCCGCACCGCAGACCATATTCAGGGAATATGGTCTGTTTACGTATCTTCAGAACATGATGAACCGATTGACAAGCTGCTGTTCGGTGATGCCGGCAGCGGCGTGCTGTTCAATTTTGGCGCTGACGTCTTTTTTGCCGATGCGTGGCACGCTCCGGGCATCGTATTGCTGCCGGTCAGCCTCAAAGCTCAGACGGTCATTCTGCCTGCCGGTACGCTGATGGCTGGTATCCGCTTTCATCCGGCGATGGGGTATCAATGCCTCGGCAAACGCTTCGAGCAGCCTGTTCGCAGCGAACAGGAGCCCGACATCCACACACGGCTCAGCCCCTTGTATGAACAAATGCGCCACTGCCAAGGCCACAATGGCCGCCTCCGTGTTCTGTACCAGTATGCACAGCAGCACTTCGTCCACGATGGCGACGAACGTAAACAGGTTGTTCGCTTGGTCCAGCATACGCACTCAAACCCAAGCGCGCCGGCAACGGTCGGACTGCGTCAGATAGAGCGCCATTTTCAAACCTGGATGGGCATGACACCCAAATATTATCAGCGGCTGATTCGGGTCAAACAGGCTCTCGAACAGCTCAAACGCTCCCCCTCAACGCCACTGGCCGATTTAGCCGCAGATCTGGGATTCGCTGATCAGGCCCACATGACCCGTGAGTTTCGTGCTCTGGCCAATATCACCCCGAAACACTACGCCCGCCGCTGCCTGCACATAGGTGCACCTAAGTAGCCCGGCACAAAAAAAGCGCCCCATAGGGCGCTTTTGTATGCGTATACAACACTATTTACCGCTGACGTTACCAAGTTTGAGCCAGGTATCGATCACCGTGTCTGGGTTGAGTGAGACTGAGCTGATGCCCTGCTCCATCAGCCATTCGGCCAAATCATCGTGATCCGATGGCCCCTGACCACAAATACCGACGTATTTACCGGCTTTGGTCGCCGCGTCAATGGCCATTTTCAGCATGGCTTTCACGGCAGGGTTGCGCTCATCAAACAAATGCGCCACGTCACCAGAGTCACGGTCAAGACCAAGGGTCAGCTGGGTCATGTCATTTGAGCCGATAGAGAAACCATCAAAATACTTGAGGAACTCATCTGCCAGGACCGCATTGGATGGCAACTCACACATCATGATCACTTTCAGCCCCTGGTCGCCGCGACGCAAATCAAACTTCGCCAGCAGGTCGATAACCGACGCCGCTTCGCTCGGTGTGCGAACAAATGGGATCATGATCTCGACGTTTTTCAAACCCATTTCATAGCGCACACGCTTGATGGCCTGAGTTTCCAACTCAAAACAGTCTTCAAATACCGGAGAGATGTAACGCGACGCACCACGGAAGCCCAGCATTGGGTTCTCTTCGTGTGGTTCGTAATGCTGCCCACCCACCAGGTTGCTGTATTCGTTTGACTTAAAGTCCGACATACGCACAATCACGCGTTTCGGCCAGAATGCCGCTGCAATCGTAGCAATGCCTTCGGTCAGTTTGCTGACGTAAAAGTCGATCGGATCTTGATAACCACGAATGCGCTGGGTAATTTCCGCTTTCAGTTCATCGCTTTGTGCATCAAAGTTCAACAACGCTTTCGGGTGAATACCAATCATCTTATTGATGATGAATTCAAGACGTGCCAGACCAACACCTTCGTTCGGAATCTGAGCGAAGTCGAACGCACGATCCGGGTTGCCAACGTTCATCATCACTTTGGTGGGCAGCAATGGCAGTTCATCCACAGCAGAGCGCTTAATTTCAAACGCCAGCTCACCCTGGTAAACATAACCGGTTTCCCCTTCCGCACAAGACACGGTCACTGTGGTACCGTCGGTCAGACTGTCTGTTGCATTGCCACAACCAACGATGGCCGGAATGCCCAATTCACGCGCGATGATCGCCGCATGACAGGTACGCCCACCACGGTTGGTGACGATGGCCGACGCTTTCTTCATGACCGGTTCCCAGTCCGGGTCCGTCATGTCCGTGACCAGCACGTCCCCTTCCTGAACCAGTGACATCTGATCCAGTGAATCCACCAGACGCACAGCACCGCTGCCGATACGCTGTCCGATTGCTCGGCCTTCGACCAGCACGTCCGCCTTGTTGTTCAGCTCATAGCGCTCGATCACATTCTGTTCACTTTGCGACATGACCGTCTCAGGGCGCGCCTGAACGATGTATAACTTGCCATCGATGCCGTCTTTCGCCCACTCGATGTCCATCGGACGCTGATAGTGCTTCTCAATGATCATTGCCTGTTTGGCCAGCTCTTTGATCTCGTCATCGTTGAGCGAGAACTGGTTCCGCTCTTGGGCCGAGGTATCGATGATTTCTACCTGTTTACCAATTTCCTGGCTGTTGGCGTAAATCATCTTGGTCAGCTTAGACCCAAACGTCTTCTTAACGATCGGGTGCTGACCGGCTTCCAGCATCGGCTTGTGGACGTAGAATTCATCTGGGTTCACCGCCCCTTGCACCACCATTTCGCCCAGACCCCAGGCAGAAGTAATGAAGACAACCTGATCAAAGCCCGACTCCGTATCCAGTGTGAACATCACACCTGAAGAGGCCTTGTCAGAGCGCACCATACGTTGAATACCGGCCGATAGGGAAATACCACGGTGATCAAACCCCTGGTGCACCCGGTAAGAAATAGCGCGGTCATTAAACAAAGAGGCATAAACGTGTTTGGTCGCTTCCAGCACCGCGTCGATGCCTTTGACGTTCAGAAACGTTTCCTGCTGACCAGCAAACGAAGCGTCTGGTAAGTCTTCAGCGGTCGCAGATGAACGCACTGCTACTGAAAGCTCAGTGTTACCTTCAATCAGAGTAACGTAGTTGTCGCGGATATCCTGCTCAAGATCAGCAGGGAACGGGGCTTCTAATACCCATTGACGAATGGTGGCACCTGTCTTACGCAGAGCGTCCACATCATCAACGTCCAGTTCATCCAGCAGCGAGTGAATGCGTTCGTCCAGACCTTCATGGTCAAGGAACTGGTTAAACGCGTATGAGGTTGTCGCAAAACCGTTGGGTACCGACACACCGGCATTGGCCAGATTAGAGACCATTTCGCCGAGTGAGGCGTTTTTACCGCCGACCTTATCGACATCTTCCATGGATAGGCTATTGAACCAGAGGGTGTTCTTTTGCATGTCTTTCTCCAGAAACATTGCAGCTTTTGTAGGGACTAAAGGCAAACGATTACGTACGAGCTGAAAAAAATTCACAAAGAATGTTTAAAGCTGTGGGGGACGTAATTGAACGCCGGGTTTTATTATCTGTATTATGTGTTACATCCTACTCAAAAGATTTTTAAACTTTAAACAAAAATGCAAATAGATACTCAAAGTCGTGATGTGTTCTATGTTTCTGACGGAACCGCGATTACATGTGAAACATTAGGGCATGTTGTACTGGGTCAGTTCCCGGTCAACACCAACGAAAAAACCTTTCCGTTTGTCGACAGCAAAGATCGCGCCGACGACGTAGTCAAAGCCATTGAACACTCCTACCGCCAGTCCGGTCATAAACCGCTGGTGTTCTTTTCGATTGTGGTGCCCGATGTCCGGCGTAAATTGCTTCAGGCCCCCGCCCACAGCTACGACGTACTGGAAAGCATTGTGCAGAAAGTGCAGGAAGACATTCAGATGCCTCCCCGACCCAAACTGCAACGCTCACGCAGTGTCGGTAAAGACTCAGACACTTACTTTGACCGTATCGCCGCCATCGAATACACCCTGGCGCACGACGATGGCATCACCCTAAAGGGCATGGAGCACGCCGACATCATTCTGCTTGGGGTCTCCCGTAGCGGCAAAACACCAACCAGTTTGTACATGGCGATGCAGTTTGGTCTGCGGGTGGTGAACTACCCGTTTATTGCCGAAGACGTCAAATCACTGCGTCTGTTGCCGGAGTTCGAAGTGTACCGTCACAAGCTGTTCGGCCTGACCATCGATCCGGAGCGACTGACTGAAATCCGTGAAAACCGCCTTTCCGGCAGCGATTACGCCAGCACGGAGCAGTGCAAACTCGAACTTCACACCGTTGAAGCTCTGTTCCGTCGTGAGGCGATCCCGTATATCAATACTTCCTCATTGTCGGTTGAAGAAATCTCCACCCGCATTCTCGAAAAAGCCGGGCTAAAACGGCGCCTGTTCTGAACTCGCGCCCACAAAAAAGCCAGCACACAAGGCTGGCTTTTGGTGGTGCTCCCGCCCATTACAGGTGGTAGCAGTAATCGAGATGATAATCGTCACCATTTTTAGCGGTGTACTCTTTATCTTCACTGCACGCGTGCGGTTTGCCTTTCTCATCGCCTTTCACCAGGCTGATCCAGTGACGCATCGCCGCCAGCGGGGTCTCATTGCAAGTCTGAGCGAGCGTGGTGCACGTTTCCAACTGAATGTCGTCAATATCAATCAACTCCACACAGCCAGTGCCTTTGTGGCAACCAAACATCACTTCAACATGACTACCACTGCCATCGCGGAACAGAATTGACTTGGGCTCTTCTTTGCCGCCGGTATAAGCCACAAATTGCTTGGGGTGCTTCAAGCCACTGTGGCGGCCGTCTTTGAAATACGCCATCACGTGGCAGTAGTCGATAACATAACAGGTAACGTCCTGATGCGAACCGGCTTCCAGCGGGAACAGACGATCCAGCAGTTGCTTGGATTTTTTCTGTTTTTCCATCTGCTCGTGAGCGCTGATCGTCTCGACGGCAAAGACGGCTTCAGCGATAAATGGCTTTTGTTGTTTTTGGATTTCGTTTTTATCGAATGTCAGCATATTCATAGTCTTTCCCTCTCTCCGACCAGCCCTTCCTTTGTAACGGGTGGTGACTGCTGCAAAAAAATCTGTCCTAGAGCAAATATTCCAAACTCGTGTTTCATTCCGTGGCGAATTTGTGACCTTGCTTACTTGGTAGACTAGCGGAATTTTGACTACAATTTCACAACAAAAATTTTACAATGTGAATTTTACAAAATGTCGCTGTCAAAAAGCCTGGTTCGTCAGTCCCATTTTTTAGGGACAAAAATTAGAAACCTTAGAAAACGCAATCACTTAACCATGGAAGATCTCTCCGCGAGATGCATACGGGTTAACCCTGAGTACGCGCCATCGGTCTCTTACCTGTCGATGATTGAGCGGGGGAAACGAGTTCCCAGCGTCGATATGCTGGAGGTGATCGCCGAAGTATTCCAAAAAGATCCTGCCTGGTTCTTAGACGACGAGCCAGAGCAGTCTGCGATTACCCCTGACAAAGGCAATCGAGGCGGGATCAGCGGTATGGCACTTGAACCAAGCTTTTTGTTCTCCAACGACATTCTGCAAATTGCCATTCCAGAAATGCTCTCCCAGACCGGTATTACCGGGCGTCAGTTTGCCCACCTGCTGATTCGGGCGCATCAGGAAAATAACCAGAACCATTTTCCGGATTTGGAGCGGGCGGCGGAAGAAGTGGGTCTGAAACGACTCAATCTATCAGTTGAAGACATCATTGATATTGCCAAAAGCCTGGGACTGACTATCCGCTGGACCAGTCGGACGCCAGAAGACGTGGTTGATGAACTGGGGGTCAGCGCCAAACAGTTGATTACCTCCTTTTTTGAACCACCGGGCACGATTTACCTCAACGAAATCCTGCGCGATTACCCAACCCGGCTGAAATACGATCTGGCGGTGTACATTGGCCATTGCGTGTTGCACAGTCGTGACGGGCTGAAGAATGTGCTGTCTGTCGGTCACACCAACAGCTGGGAGGATGCCAATACCGCCCCACAAACCTCTGAACTCAATTCACAGGATATTTTGCAGGCGTGGCGAGATTTCGAGTCAAGCTTTTTCGCGGGCGCCCTGCTGTGCCCGAAAGTACCGTTTCGCCAATTACTGGATCGCAACGGCTATGAAATTGATGTGCATACCAAAGCCGGAGTCTCGCCTTCGGTTGCGATGCGACGGATGACCGTAGTCTCCCCTTACCCACACTGGCATTATTTTGATGCGTACGGTCAAAACAAGCTGAAAGCGGTTTATCGGGGTAATGGTATTCCATTGCCTTGGGGAAACATGCGTAAGGTGAACGACCCGTGTCAACACTGGGCCGTTTTCCGTCGCCTCTCTGAGCCTCAGCCAGGCAGCTCGGCACAAATATCCATTCTCAACGTTGGCGACGAGCCGAGAATTTATTGCTGTGAGTCGGTCAATATGACCGATCCCGCGGGCAACAACCGGGTGCTGTGTGCGGGGATCGATCTCAACCCAGCGATTGACGCACAGGGTGGAAACTCATTGGAAATTGCGGAAGACTTGAAACAACTCTGCGTATCGCACGGCGGCACGGCAACGATTCCGCCTCACATTCGTAAAGAGTTTATTACCATTGCCAAGATCCTCAATATCAAGTGGATAGAGCGCGGTATCGCCAACGATGCTCGGGTGATTTGCTCGCGAGGAGCGGTCTGCCCTCGTAAACCAAGCTGCTACAGCCATTGTCAGGGCGACGAATAATCAAGTAGGGAGGCCAAATAGAAAAAAAGCCAATCACAATGAGCGTGATTGGCTATGTATAAGTGTGAACAAATGTAAGGTTCACTAACAACGTCAGTTGGCTAGGTGACCCTCGGCTTAATAAGGGTCACTCTAAGTAAAGCACGATGCGTGCCAACTTTTAAAAAATAATTTTCGGCCTGATTTCGGTTAAATAAAGTGCAGTTTCAGCCAAACACCATGCATAACGCCTTTGCATTTTGCAAAACTAAAACGTTTTGCAAAAACCATCAATCGCATAATGCAAAAACTAATGTTTACGGAACACCCAGATCGGACCAATCAGCAAAAATTGCACGTCTTCCAGGAAAGACGGTTTCTTTCCTTCGATTTTATGACCGATGAACTGGAGCATCCACAACACGCCAAACATCAGCAGAGAAACCGACAACACCGGCCAGCCCAGCAGTTCCATCGACCAGATCAAACCAATGCAGGCGAGTGAAAAGCCCAGCATCATCAGGAAAACACTCGTTGAGAGGCGGAAATAAAAAATCATCACAGGGATCAGCAGTAACCACACCCAGTTGACATTCACATTGGGCATCGGCAGCGCCGGGATGGACCAAATCAGACCAATCACAGAGAGAAAGATGCCCGGGACGGCCACTTTGTGAATTGCCCGGTTAATCGGATGTTGGTGATTCTCACCATAGGCTTCTAACCATTCAGATAACGGACGCACGGCTCATTTCCTCAACCAGGTTTACTCATACACTTATCAGTATAAGACACACTGTTACGCCGCTCGGCTACGACGTTTCTCACTGTACATTTGCTGATCCGCATCTTTGAGTAAATCATCGATTGTCAGGTGCTCGTGCGAATACAATGCTGAGCCGATGCTGACATGAATCGGAATATGGTGCCCCTCGTACTCAACCGGAATGGAGCACAAAGCCTGCTGGATTTTGTTTTTCACCGCGATAACGTCTTCCTCTCGGCTGATCCGCGGCAGCAGCACTAAAAATTCGTCCCCGCCAATACGCGCAACCACGTCCGACGAACGCAGTGAACGACTGATGCGTCTCGCCGCCTGAGTGAGCACCAGATCACCCGCAGCATGACCATACTGGTCATTAATGGCTTTAAACTGGTTCAAATCGATATTGAGCACCGAGAATGTCTTCTGCACATCTTTGTTTCTCAGCGCATTGTCGAAGTGACGTTGCAGGGTAAACATGAAGTAGCGCCGATTGGGTAAATGGGTCAACTCATCGTGCAAAGAACGTCGATTGGCCGCCCGGTAAAGACGGTAAATAGTCACAAAAGCAATCAGGATAAGCACTAACCCCGGATAGCCAACCACCCGGGCCAGATGCACCTGATACCAGGGCAGCTGACTGAGTTGATTGGACTGCTCCGATGCGGCAATCACCCAAGTACCATAAGGAAAAAAGACCGTCTGTACGCTGAACGCACGATTGAACGTCGAGGCGTCCCCATAAAAGATATCTCCGCTCGCTCCGAGGCTGTTACGTCCACGAATCGCCAGATGATAACTCTGGTCAAAGTCCTGAACACCGACGTCTTCCAGTAAGCCGTCAAGATCAATCACCATACTGGCGACGCCCCAATACACCGGGTTATCCGCGCTGCCGGTAAAAATTGGCAGGCGTACGATCAGTGCCTGCCCCCCCTGAATCAGAGGGACCGGACCAGAAATAAAAATCTGCTTAATATCTCGCGCTTTTTTGACCGAATACCATTGCTCCGGCACTTTCCGGTAGTCCAGCCCGAGTGCCCGTTCATTGCCCTGCAATGGATAGATGTAGTGAATCACATCATTCGGTGCTAGGCCGATGATGCGGACATGACGGCTTTCCTGAATCATACTGGCCGCCAGTGTTTGCCAGTTAAACTGAGTCAGTTCCGGGTTGAGGCTGACAAACGACGTCAGACTGTGGATCCGGTAGATATCCGCCAACATTGTGGCTTCCAGACGTGAGCGAATCGAGGCCAAATCTTTGCGCCCTTCTTCGAGCAATTCGTCCTCTAGTTTCGATTTCTGGTTGTAATCAATCAGTTCGATCATCGCGACCGAACTGACTAAAAATAGCGCAAACAGCAAGCTGACAGACCAATGTCTGCGTGAACCATGCGACATTCAAATTCCCCTATGCACGCGTTCAGCCAAACTGTCGTTGATCATTTTTCACTTCACCGGTTATGATTTTTATGATGTGTCCGGCAATGGTATTTATGCTGGTTATGTAAATCACTCGGTGAGACTATTTTGCATAAGCAACCACACACCGAGCGAGTTTATCGTGTAACAGAACATAACGTAATCAGTTACAGATTGCACATTTTGTTGATTATTATCTGGTCAAGGATACGTATTTTGGATTTATTTTCCACGCCCAATTCGCTTATAGAAACGATTGATCTGACTAATGGCACCCTGCTCTGGTCTGCCAATTTTCTCTCTGCGGAGGAAGCTGATCATGTGTTCGCACATCTGCAAAATGAGGTGCCGTGGCAACAAGAGTCAATCAACCTGTTTGGCCGCCAGGTGGCGCAACCGAGACTCCAGGCCTGGTATGGCGATGCGGAGTACACATACTCTGGCCTGACAATGCAACCTCTGCCTTGGTTCCCTTTGTTGCTGGAGCTAAAGCAACGCTGTGAAGCCGCAAGCGGCACGCGTTTTAATTCGGTGCTAGCGAACTTGTACCGAGACGGGCAGGATTCGATGGGCTGGCATCAGGACAATGAACCTGAACTCGGCCGCAACCCGGTGATCGCCTCTTTAAATCTTGGCGATAGCCGACGTTTCGTGCTCAAACACAAACACAATGGCGAAAGGCGCCAGTTGGATCTGCATCATGGTTCCCTGCTCATCATGAGTGGAGAAACGCAGCACTTCTGGCGCCATTGCGTCCCTAAAACCGCCCAGCCAAAATCTGCACGTATTAACCTGACTTTCCGTCAGATAAATTCGCTTTGATCACAATTTTGTATAAATATTAAATATTGACTTATGGCTGGCATACGGCACGCAAATAGTTGTTAAACTTACATTAACTTTCGTTTACGTGTTCACTGATATGCTGCTCAAAAAACTTTATCTGTCGTTTACTGCCAGTGCCGTCTTGCTTGTATCGGCGTCAGCATTGGCACTGAATGAATCTCAAACCACTTACCAACAATCCGCGGACATAATCCGCCACACCTACGAAACCCAACTCTACACGCTACCTGCGTTTAAAGAAGGGCATTATGCGCTGCGAATGTATCGTCAAACGCTCGATCCCAAGTACGCCGCCGCCATCTGGAGTGATTTGGCCCGTGTGGCCAGCCGCTTGAACGAATGTGCTGAAGAGATCAATACCCCGGAGCAAGTGATTCTTTATTCAGAGAAGCGGCTCAACGCTTACCTCGACGACAAAGACGAGCGCAGTGTGCGACGCTACAACGCCACCAAAAGTATGCCGGAGTATTTGTATATCGGGGTCGGTTTACTGGGTTCTATGGCTCGGGCAGACGAATATGGCCTCAAACATGTCAAAGACAAACAGTTGCGTCAATTGCTGCGCCAGTACGATTTTACCAAGTATGTCAGTAATAAAGAGATGGTGAAAGCCTGGGCAGCGCAACTGGCCAATCAAGCATTCTGGTTGCGTCAATTGGGGGAACAAGACGTCGTAGATTTGTTTATTAAAACGTTCCGCGAAACCTATCCTGACTCCGAAGACAGTGAACTGACCAAACAACAGTACGGCAACAAGCTCTATGGCATGACTCACATTGTGTTTGCCGATTCACGGTACTATCAGCATAAGATCGATGAGCAACAGTACCCGTGGATTTACGACTACATGCGACGCAACATCGATACAATTTTGCTCAGAGCTAAGGAAGATGTCATCGCTGAAGTTGGACTGACTTTCCTGCTCGCCGGATTGGATAATGATCCTGTGGTTGAAAAAACACGCCGGGCGATCCAGGCATCGCTCGACTTACGCCATGGCATGATTCCCTCAACCACCGGCGATTTCGATCTTGAATATGGTGAACATCGCAATGTACTGGCGATCATGTTACTGGACTGGCAAGGCGTCAATGTCGCCCCAACCCTCACCTCAAATCCAGGCATTTTTCTTGGCATGCCTTACGGTTTAATTGCCAAGTAAAACCTGTTTATAACGCCATCAAGCGGTCAGCGCCACTTGATGGCTTTTCCTGCCCCTCAGATTCAGGTCCCCGGATTCAGCTCACCGGTTTGTGAACGGGTGCGACGTCGAATCAGCTTTGGGACAATCACATTCACCGCACTGGCCGCGACAATGAGTGAAATCCCCATCAATTGCAATGCGGTGAAACGCTCATCAAAGAAACAGAACTGCCACACCGCGGTAAACAGCAGATTGGTAAAAATCAACGGGGCCAGTTGTGAGTTTGATTCCGCCAGTTGATACGCCTTTGAACGAAATACCTGGGTATTTACGATCAGCACAGATGCGGTCAGCAATGCGACCACAATGGCGACCGTGCTGGCTTGCGGGGCGACCCATACTTGTGGGTTTAAGCTGATTCCCGAAATGACCAGGACGGGAAACAACAACACCGCTGCACACACGAAGGTCCAGAAGTTGATATCAATGGCTCGCATCCCTCCCTTGCTGGCACGGTATAAGCTGAGTTGAGAGCCGGCATTAAACAGTCCGGCCGCCAGTCCAATCAACAACTCTGGACGCAACTGAATACCAGACACATCGTCAGCCAGCAGTAGCACACCACCGAATGTCATGCACAGCCCGAACAGCGTCAGCCAGCTCAACCGGACCGAAAAAATCAGTTTTTCTAACACTGGAATAAACAAGGGTCCGGTACTGAACAACACCACACTCTCAACCAGGGACAAATGTTGTAATGAAACAATAAAGCAGACCTGACAAGCCGCGATACACAATGCCCTTATCCACATCGGCTTCCACATGCTTCTGGATGGTAAATTAAACCGGGTCAGCATCATTAACCCAGCCAACATCAGGGCTGGCACCACAAAACGCATAAAGCTCAACAACTGAGCATTCATCGCTTCAGCCAGATACTTAGACAATAAGCCTGTCAGCGACAGACTGAATGTCGATGACAGCATAAATACAACAGGACGCAATGAACGGGACATACTTCTCTCCTCTTCTGCCCCGTAGTGTAGTGAGATGACCGGCGAATAAAAAACGAGTAATATTAACCAAACCTGTAAGAAAAACTTACTTATGAAAAAACTCGCACCACTCAAATCGCTGTATTCATTCGTCGCGGTAGCTGAAACCGGCAGCATGACCGAGGCCGCCAAAGCGCTAAATGTCAGTCATTCTGCCGTCAGCCAGGCGATCAAATCGTTGGAAACGCAGTTGGATCAGCCCCTGTTTCACCGCTCAGGTCGCAACGTCACACTCAACGCCAATGGTAAGCAATACTACAAACAGATTGCGCCGGCGCTGGAGCAGATCGTTGTTGCCACTCAGAATCTGATCGAAAAACGCCACTCGCATCGGCTGACACTTAACATGGTCAACTCACTGGCCATGCACTGGTGGATCCCACGGGTACACAGCTTCAATCAGTTTGCGCCCAATATCGACGTACGCATCTCCACCCTGGTAGGTAGCTTTGTTCTGGAACAGGAAGGAGTAGACGTTGCCATCATTCACGGTCACACCGACGAATGGCAGGATTATTACTGTGAATTGTTGGGCAAAGATGAATTGGTGATGGTGTGCAGCCCGGATTTGCTTGAGCGAGATAACCCCATCGAGCTTGCTGAGCTGCTAAATACTTATCCCGCGATCATCGCAGCCAATGAACGTCGCAAACACGACTGGCAAGTCTGGTGTGATGCGCACCAGCTTCCACTTCCAACGTCAGGACACAATCTCTCTTTCTCAGCCTCTATTCAGGCCGTGCAGGCGACGATACGAAAACTGGGCGTATTCGTCACACACCGCTTATTTGTGCGTGATGACATTAAACTCGGTTTATTGAGAGAGATAGGCCAGCCGGTAACTAACCCGCATCAGGATTTTTATTTTACCTGTCAGAGAGAAAAGCTGCAGAACGAACACGTGCTGCAACTCAGAGCCTGGCTCAGAAATGAGTTCAGCCACTCAGGTACATAACCGACAAACCCACCGCCAGGATCGCTAGCATTGCCAGTGCATATTTTACTTTATGTGAACTGCGGTTGATGCGCTTCGCCCGCCGGATCACCGCAGCCCGTTTCCGTTTGTGAACCGGGATCTCATCTTGCTCCTGACGGCGTTTGACAGCGGTATTCGCCACCTGAGTGTACCGACGGCGTTGATCTGTGGTGAAATCATTCTCCTCGTCGTAACCATGGTGGGGAACAGGATCTCTGCGTGTTACGGCCATACAACCTCCTCTTCCTCAGCGAATCCTTTCAAATTCAGTATAGTGCAGTAACTAGAGTGTAAATTGTGCTTATTCCTCGGTTGATGTTCGAAATTATCGAATAAGACCACCGAAAAGCCCGCCCTCACGACCGCAATTTACCGCGCTACACTGCCTGCATACACACTAAGGAGGCCGTTATGCGCCAAGCGAGAATCATTCAACAAATTATTCCGTCACAAGCCACGTCCGACGGTGACGGCGTTAAAATCCGTCGTGTTGCCGGTTTTGATAATGCGCGATTCTCACCGTTTCTGATGGTGGATGAGCTCAAATCGGACGACAAAGCCGACTATGTTGGTGGATTTCCGCCTCACCCTCACCGCGGGATTGAAACCTTAACGTATATGCTGCAAGGGCATTTTCAACATCGTGACCACATGGGGAACCTCGGTGAGCTGAGAAGTGGCGGCGCACAGTGGATGGCGGCAGGCCGTGGCGTCATCCATAGTGAGATGCCCATTATGCAGGATGGAGCTCTGCACGGTTTCCAGATTTGGATTAACCAACCCGCCAAAAACAAGATGCAACCGGCTCAATACCACGACTTTCAACCGGAAACCATCACCGAACATCACTCTGCCAGTGAAGGCCTGATCAGGTTACTGGCGGGAGAGCTCCGGTTGGAAGGACAGCAACTGACCGGACCACTGGTCGACACCGGCGTCCCGGCAACCGTAGCGGACTGGCGCACGCAAGCCGGACAAGCCTTAAAAGTGCAAACCAACGGCAATCATACTGTCATGCTGTACAACTATAAAGGAGAGGTCAGACTGGCTGATCGCGTAGTCCGGCAAGGAGAGATGGCACTGCTGTCCAAAGGGGACGAGTTCACGCTCGACGCAGCTCAAGACAGTGGTGTCCTGATCTTTATGGGTGAGCCGATTAACGAGCCTGTGGTTCACTATGGCCCGTTCGTCATGAACAGCGTTGCTGAGATTGAACAGGCTATCCGGGATTACAACAGTAGTCAGTTTGAATTGTACTAACCCCTCTTAGGTGTCCTTTCGGGGACGATTGGTAAGAGAAAGTTGGATAATCCACTGTCATTCAACTTTTTGTTTGCCACGCCGCCACGGCGTGGCTTTTTTATCCGGCTCAGCCCAGATATTCACACAAATAAGCCGTGGCCACTTCCACTTTCAGATCAAACGATGAATCGCCCGCCACGTCAAACGACTCACCAGCAGCAAATGTCTGCCAGTCTGCGTCTCCGGCTCGCTTGATGATCAGCGCACCTTTCACAACCGTCATTCGCTCCGGCGCTGCCGTACCAAAAGTGTATTCACCCGGCAGCATAACTCCGACACTGCTGTCGCCGTCTTGCTGGGTGAAACCAAGCGATTTCACACCGCCCTCAAAATAAGTATTTTCCTTAATCATTGTTTTTTCCTGTCTCTGATTTGAGAGTTCAAGTTGTATCGGATAACCTCGAATGGCACAAGATGTTGATGAAAATATAATTGGCGCAGTACACGAGCACCGACTCATCGATGCAACCAGATGGAAGCGAGCGCGTATAAAGAGAATAATTTAGGGAACTTCGTCATCAACCGACATAATGAAGTCAGACGGAATCACAACCAACAGGACGCCACGATGTCACAGCGAGAAAGTAAAATACCGACCCATAGACTGTCTCGTCTCGGCCAGTTTGCCTCTCTTGCCACGCGCGTGACTGGCAATGTGGTCTCCGAGGGTACCAAACAGTGGATGCAAGGCAAACGTCCTTCCGCCAAAGAGCTGCTTCTGACACCGAATAACCTTAAACGGGTCGCGGATCAGCTCGCACATCTGCGTGGTGCGGCAATGAAAGTCGGCCAGATGTTATCGATGGATGCAGGCGATCTCCTCAGTCCGGAATTGGCCGAAGTACTGGCGCGATTGCGTTCAGACGCCAATCCCATGCTGACGAAACAATTGGCGGCGGTACTGGAAGAAGGTCTCGGACAGGAGTGGAAACAGCAGTTCCTCGCGTTTAACTTCAAACCGATCGCCAGCGCCTCGATTGGACAAGTGCACCAGGCTTACACCGATGACGGCATCAAGCTGGCGGTAAAAGTACAGTACCCAGGCGTGGAGAAAAGTATCGACAGCGATGTCAACAATGTTGGAACGCTGCTCAACGTGGTTGGACTGCTCCCTAAAGAGGTCGATATCGCGCCACTACTGGAAGAGGCGAAAACTCAGTTGCATTACGAGGCCGATTACGTGCGCGAAGCGCACTATCTGCGACGTTACCAAGCGCTATTGAGTGGCGACCCGGCATTTGTGGTGCCACAAGTGTTTCCCGCACTCAGCTCTAAAACCGTCCTAAGCATGTCGTATGTGGAGGGCGTGCCGATCGAATCACTGCACAGCGCTGCTCAGCCGATTCGGGATCAGGTCATGACCCACATACTCTCTCTGTTGTTTCGCGAGTTGTTCGAATTTCAGTTGGTACAAACCGATCCCAACTTTGCCAACTATCTGTACAACCATGCCAGCGGACAAATCGCCCTATTGGATTTCGGCGCGACCCGTGAATACCGCACCACCATCAGCGAAGGCTATCGCATGGCGTTCTCGGCAGTAATGAAGGGGGAAACTGAGAAGCTAGATACTGCTCTGACTCAGATTGGCTTTTTCAGTCAAACCATTGCTCCAGAGCAGCGGGAAGCCATCTTAGCACTGGTCAGAATGGCGTGTGAGCCCATGCTGCATCAGGGTGATTATGATTTTGCCGCCAGCGGCCTGGCGCAGCGACTGCGTGATGCCGGCACCGTCCTGAGTATGGAAAAAGATTATTGGCATACACCACCTGCGGATGCGCTTTTCCTCCACCGCAAAATCGGTGGGCTATACTTACTGGCAGCTCGTTTGCACGCCAACGTCGATGTTCAGTCACTGGTCACGCCGTATCTGGATATCCATAACGCTGCATAACAGGCCGTAACCTTTGAGCAGAAGATCAAATTTCTACTGGTGTTATTTGCGACCTTGAGCCAATTATTACACTCTGTCATACGGAGTACGGAATAACTCGTGGCCGGGGATGCAAGGAATGGCAGTCAAAAATCCCGTTACAGGTGTAGGAGTCGACGCTGGGTCTGGAATGGCAAAACAGAGTGCAATCAAAGTTATCTTAGGTTTGATTCTGGCGACGCTTGCCGCCGGGTTTGCCCTGTTGATCTATTTTAGCTATCGCGCTTACACCAACCCAGAACATGTCTATGGAACCTGGATTGAGATCGGGACACCGGTCTACAACACAGATACTCTGACACTCAATGATCACGGCGTGTTCAAGAATGGCCGATTGATCGCCACCCAATACGATTTTACCGGCAAACGCATCTACGTCGAAACGGGCAGTGGCATCTCGATTTACGAAATGGCCGGAACGGAGCGCTCACCCCAACTCAAACGCCTGCAGCCCAACAGCCCGACTCAACGCTTTATCAAGCAAGGGTTTGAGCATACCATTGACAGAGAAAACGGCGGCCCGGCGAAAAACCGCCGCGCCGCATTGTCGGATCACTTCGGCGGGGACTGAATTACCCCGTCAGCACGTTATCTTCTGGGTATTTCAGCAGCGATGGTTCCGGACGCGCCAACAAATACGCCAGTGTTAACGGGCCGATACGGCCAATAATCATCACCACAATCATGATCCACTTCCCAGGCTCCGACAACTCCGCTGTTAACCCGGCAGTCAGCCCGACCGTGGCAAAGGCAGAAATAGTCTCGAACATGACTTTGTCGAAGCTGGACTGTTCCGTCAGCATCAGCAAGAACATGGCTGTAGTTAACAATAAACCGCTCACCACGATGATCGCCAGCGCTTTGGTGACCGTTGGCCAACTGATGGTGCGCTTGAACAAAACCACATAGCGTTTCTGCGTCAGGAATGCCCAGGTTGCCATAATCGCAACAGAGAAAGTCGAGACTTTGATCCCCCCGCCGGTCGACGTCGAACCCGCACCAATCAGCATCAGTACAATCATAATCAGCAGCGCCGGTTGAGAAAACTGCGTCAGATCGATGCTGTTAAAACCGGCGGTCCGGGCACTGGCTGACTGAAAGAAAGCCGCCAGCCACTGGGTACCCGGATTCAGCGTCCCCATGGTGTACGGGTTATTGTGCTCCAGCAGCCAGAACATGATGGTGCCAAACACCAACAAAACTGGCGTCATCATTAGCATCAGTTTGGTATGCAAATGCAGATGTGCGAAGCCTTTTTTCAGGTTACTCGACAAGTCACCGATCACTGTAAAGCCCAAACCACCAAAGATAAACAGCGCCGCCAACGTGAAGATGACCAGTGGATCGTTCACAAAGCCAATCATGCTGTCGGAGAACAACGCAAAGCCCGCATTGTTAAATGCCGACACCGAGTGAAACAGCGCATAAAACATCCCGGTTTGCCAGCCCATTTCTGGCACCCAACGTAGTGAGAGAAGCACAAAGCCGAGCGTTTCAGCCACCATCGCAAAGACGATGATTTTCTTGACCAGGCTGCGCAAATTGACTCTCCGATCCTGTCCTAATGCTTCTTTGGCCAACGCTTGCTGCCTCAGGCTCAGACGGACTCCGAACAGATACAGCAATACGGCTGACAAGGTCATCTGCCCCAGGCCACCAATTTGCATCAGGCACATCAACAGGATCTTACCTTCCAAGGTAAAGTGCTGACCGGTATCCACCACACCAAGCCCCGTCACGCTGATGGCAGAGGTGGCGGTGAACAGCGCGTCAGTCAGACTCAGGCCGGAAACAGAAAACACCGGCAACGTGAGTAATAGTGCCGACGGGATCAGGACACCAAGAAAACTCAAGAGAATAATGCGCGGCTCGCCGCCTTTCTTTTGAACTTTCTCACTGTCCAGGGCGTAAATCGCCCCGTGCCGTTGAGAAAAAATCATAACTGTTTCAGCCGACTGGCCAGCGCCTCTTTCGGCCCGACAATAATAATAATGTCGCCAATTTCCAGGCTACGATCCATATCCGGCGCCTTGGTGATATCCGGACCACGTTTAAAGCCCAGCACCTGCACTCCTGCCACTTTACACAGGGCCAACTGCCCCAACGTCTTACCCATCAATTTCGCACCAACAATGATCTCGGTCATCGCCAGACCACTGCCCAGCTCTTGGAATTCAAGCACGCGTTTGTCGAGCATTTTACGTGCCACGCGCACGCCCATATCCCGCTCTGGCATGATCACATGATCCGCACCGATTTTTTGTAAAATCTTGGCCTGAAAGCGATCGCTGGCCTTCACCCATACCGCTTTCACCCCGCTTTCTTTCACCACCAGAGTGGTCAGAATACTGGCGTTCACATCAGCGCCGATGGCCACCATCACCATATCGTAGTCACTCAGCTTCAGCTCTGAGACGGTCTCTTCATTGGTGCAGTTGGCGACAATCGCCTGCGTCACAAAACCCGCCGCTTCGCGGACCCGATCTTCGTTGATGTCAACCGCCAATACCTGTGCCCCGGAATCTTCCAGCTCCTGACAAACCGACAAACCAAAACGCCCCAAGCCAATCACAGCAAACTGTTTATCTCCAGTTTTCATTACTACACCTTCATTAACACGAGAAGAGCAAAGTGTGCGCCTGTCTCTGAGAGTTATCAAATTTGTGTTTCAGACTCGTACCACCAGTGAACTTGTATCAGGCGGTATCGCTCCAAACAAAAGGAAATCTTAATTGATTGATTTTTAAAAAGTAGATAAGGACGTCTACTCAAGTCAACATTCTCAACAACAAGATACTGGTATGAATGATTTCATCGCTCAAACCGAGGGCGATATCACCCACTTTGTCGAGAACTGGGACAACAGTGTCGTGTTGATTACTGCGGCGAGTTTGGTGGCGTGGTTGCTCTGGCGGCTGATATATGCTCGGCTGGAAACACTGGCCGCCGAGAAAGTGGCGTAAATAAGCCCTCAATCGAGGGCTTAGCATTCAGGCGGTTTCCGCTTGTGTGGTCTCGCGCTCAACCGTATCTTCGCAATGTTCGGCGCGCCAATACAACCAAATCATCACCCCACATAATACGGCACACAGACTGAACAACCAGTTCGGATTCAGTGATTCGATCACGATACCACCAGCCAACGGAGCCACTGCGAAACCCAGCGAGTAGAGTGCTGCCGCACCAAAATAAGAGCCACGCAAATGCGGTGGGGCCAATCGGTCAATCTGGACATTGAGTGTCGGGAACGCGATCACTTCCCCCAGGCTAAGAATAAAGCTGGCCAACGCCCAGCCAATCGGCCAGTCCACTGGCGTGAATAAAAAGCCCAGTTGCGCGACACCCATCAACGCCATACCGATCCGGGTCCGGGCAAACAACGGAACGTGTTCGAGCCATTTCAACATCGGAAACTGAAAAGTTACGATGGTCAGGGTGTTGATCAACACCAGCATAGCGATCAGTTGCGCCGAGTCTTCGATCGGGCTGCGTACGATGACCTGTGGAATCGACGACTCCACCTGAGCATAAACAAACATCATGATAAAGTTCGCCAGCATCAGTTTCACGAAAATATTGTCTTTGCTGATCACTCTAAGCGTGGCTGGAAAATTCGGCAGCAGTGAAACATCCGGCTTGGTGAATTTTTTGCGTCGCTCGATACCGACAAATACCCAGATACCATACAAAACATATGTAGCACCAGTCACCAGAAACAGTTTTTGTGGCTGTGCCAGCGCCAGGGAAATACCAATCAATGGTCCAATCGCACCGCCAAGATTGAGCAGAAAATAACGGATGTTGAGCGCCAGTTCACGGTCTTTCAGGTTAGGGAGATTGTCACCGATCACCGCTTTAGAAGGCGCTTCAATCATCGGACGCATCAAACCGGTAATAATGATCAGTACATAAAAATGCCAGATTTCGCTCGCCAGACCAATACCGGAAAAGGACACGGCTGCCACCGCACTGCCGCTTATCATCACCCACTTTCGGCCAAAACGGTCCGACAAATAACCCGCATACAAGCCACTGAATGCGCCCACCAAAGCGGACGCCGCTAACATGGCACCGACATCAATGGCACTTGCGCCATAATCTCGATACAAAAATACAATCAAAAATGGCCAGGCCATGAAGTAACTGGTGCGCGATAGCAGCACGCCGGTCAACACCGTCCATACAGAGCTGTTAAACCGCTTAATCCGTTGTTTCTGAAACAGACTTTCCTCTTTTTCCATACGCTCTCCTTCCCTAACCAATGTGACACACTTCAAATTGTGCGTTATTTGGTCAGTATATGAAGAAAATATGAAAAAGATAGCAGTAATTTAGTAGACATATAAATAAGCCCGCAATTCGCAGGCTTGGATTATATTCTGTCTACTTGTCAGTTAGTTATATATTCTAGTTTTGATAACTTAGCTTGGCTTTAACTAAATTCATTTCTTGGTTTTTCCACCAAAATGACGTGTTTAATTCTTTTTTCACTTCAATCGTCTCTCCAATCATGGGCGTGACCAGATTCGCTGAGGCGGCTTCTGCTTCCGCAATCAGATCCGTCATCGGCTCATCCCATTTGTGGGAGAACAATTCGAAGGTTGACCAGTGCACCGGGAACAATTTGTCGGCGCCAAGATCCTGAAACGCTTTTAACGTGTGACGCGCCTGCATATGTCCCCAATTTTCTACCGGAAACCCTTTGCCGTCTTTAACGTTGGCAGCCACTTCAATAAACGCCATGTCAAACGGACCCAGTCGCTCACCAATCTGCCTGAAATGCTGATCGTAGGCGCTGTCACCGCTGTAGAACAACGCGCCCTGTTCACTGCGCAGCGCCCAGGAGCACCACAATGTGGTGTTCGAATCAAATCCGGTACGTCCGGAGTTGTGATTAGCGGGCGCAGAAGTAAACTCAATGCCACTGAGCTGATGACTTTCCCACCAGTCAAACTCACGGATATGGTTCGGCGACACTCCCCATTTTTCCAGGTGTTTGCCAACGGCCAGAGGCACATAAAACAGCACTTCTTTATCGGCATAGTAACGAATGGTCGCTTCTTCCAGATGATCGTAGTGATCGTGAGAAATCAGAATGACATCTGGTTTGGGTAAACGTTCGCGAGTGACTGGCGCGTCAACATTGCGGTCAAACAGTTTCTTGGCGACCCACGGAGAGGCATACTCAAATACCGGATCGACCAGAATCCGGGTAGCGTTCATTTCGATGAACAAGCTAGAGTGTCCCAACCAGGTGACACGCAGCGCGTCACTTGGCTCAGCCAGGGCTTCCAAATCCACCCGGTGATGAGGCAGACGCACTTGCGGCTTCAGTTGCCCACGTTCAAAAAAGAACTTCCACATGGTGGTCGACATACTTTCCGGGCTGGGTACGGCCGGCATGCGCGCGATGGCTTTGCCGTCTTGAAATTGCGGGGAGCGAGCGATTCGGTCCGCACGAAGCTGCGCACTCTGTTGTAGCGCTTCACTGTGCCTGTCTGCTCTGGAGGCCTGATTGATACCCATCACACCCAGAAGAGAAACAAACGAGGCTTTGATTACATTACTCATGTTCATGACCTATTTGGCTACCCAGAAAAGTAAACGATGGTGTATACTTTAGACATCACAAGGTTAAAAGTAAACACCATCGTTTACTTCAGTCTTCTACAGGTATCCACATGGTCAAAAGAAGCGATATAAAACAAGACGATATCATCAAATCTGCCATTGAAGTTTTTTCTCAGAAAGGCTTCGAGCAGGCCAGTATGGAAGGGATATCCAAACAGGCCGGCGTATCAAAGCGGACGCTTTATAAGTACTACCCCAACAAAGACGCCCTGTTCGAAGTTATTGTAGACAAGCTAATATGTCGCTTTGATGACCAAAAAGCCCTGCAGTTTGAACCTTCTGTGTCAGTCGCCAAACAGTTGCAGACTCTGACTCAGCAACAACTGTGTTATATCAATACTGAAGACTTTCAGATGACTGCTCGTATGGTGATGGCAGAGTGCATCCGTTGTCCGCACACCTCACGCCTGTTGATGGAAAAATTCGCCGCGATTGAAGACAGTTACGGTTTAACCGTGTGGGTCAAACAAGGCGTTGCAGCCGGCGTCCTGGAAGTGGAGAATGTGTCCCAGGCCGTAGAACAATATATCGGCAGTATCAAAGCGAGCGTGTTCTGGCCTCAACTGCTTGCTCATCAACCACCGCCTAGTTGCGAGCAGGTAAACGCCGCTATCGAAACCGCGGTGCGCTGCTTTGTTGCCTGCTATGTCAAATAACGCTGGTCTGCCGGGATTTTTATGCATCCGGCTTATTTTCGTTAACTGGCACATTAATATTGCGCAACACTCTCCTTACAAAATCGCCGTAATTACGTCACGAATCCGGCTAATAATGTGCTGAAAATCCGATAAAAAGCATTTCATTTTTGGTGACTTAGGTTGTGTGAAGCGAGTTTCATTTTTTTGGTATCTTACATAAGAGAATGTTAATAACCATAATTTTATAAGGGGTTGTTAATATGCTCTATCTGGAATTTTTATTCCTCTTGCTGATGCTTTATATCGGCTCTCGCTACGGCGGTATCGGGCTGGGTGTCGTGTCCGGTATCGGTCTGGTGATTGAGGTCTTTGTCTTCAAGATGCCGCCAACATCACCACCTGTTACCGTAATGCTGATCATTCTTGCAGTTGTGACCTGTGCTTCGATTCTGGAAGCAGCCGGGGGCCTCAAATACATGTTGCAGGTCGCAGAAAAGGTACTGCGTAAGAACCCAAAACGAGTCACGTTGATCGCCCCGTTTGTGACTTATTTTATGACCTTCCTGCTCGGCACGGGTCACGCTGTCTATTCCATCATGCCAATCATCGGCGACGTTGCGTTGAAAAACGGTATTCGCCCTGAGCGACCAATGGCCGCCTCTTCAGTTGCTTCGCAAATCGCCATTACTGCATCACCTATCTCAGCGGCGGTGGTGTACTATCTGGCACAACTGTCCAATATTCAGCACGACATTACCCTGCTGTCGATTTTGCTGGTCACTGTCCCGGCAACGCTATTCGGCACGTTACTGATGTCACTGTACAGCTTAAAGCGTGGCAAAGAGCTGGATGACGACCCCGAATATCAGGCCCGCCTTCAGGACCCGGAATGGCGTGAGCGCATCCTCAATACCACTGCCACGTCACTGGACGAAACGCTGCCAACCTCGGCGCGTAATTCGGTCCTGCTGTTCATGCTATCGATTCTGACCATTGTGGTGATCGCCATGGTTCCGGAAATCCGCACCATTACTGACGGCTCCAAGCCGATCAGTATGGCCGTGGTGATTCAGATGATGATGCTGTGTTTCGGCGGTGTGATTCTGCTGGCAACCAAAACCGATCCGCGCAACGTGCCCAACGGTGTGGTATTCAAATCCGGTATGGTGGCCGCCATCGCGATTTTCGGTATTGCCTGGATGTCTGACACTTACTTTCAGTACGCCATGCCGCAATTCAAATCAGGCATTGTCGAGATGGTGACGAACTACCCTTGGACGTTCGCACTGGCGCTATTCATTGTGTCGGTGGTGGTTAACTCGCAAGCCGCCACTGCCCGGATGATGTTGCCGGTTGGCCTCGGGCTCGGACTGGATCCGGCGCTGCTGATCGGTATCATGCCCGCCGTCTACGGCTACTTCTTCATTCCGAACTACCCATCCGATATTGCGACGGTCAACTTTGATACCTCCGGCACCACCAAAATCGGTAAGTGGTATTTCAACCACTCTTTTATGTCGGTCGGTCTGATCGGTGTCGTGGGTGCCTGCTGCCTGGGTTACGTTCTGGGTCAGATGGTGATTGGCTAAACCACACCAAATCCTGTCCAAAAGCGGCCTTGGGCCGCTTTTGTTTTCTTGAGTGCCTCAAGATTCCCAACGCCGGTATCGCCACAGCAACACGGGCACCACGCCAAGTGCCGCCGCAGCCCAAAGCATGACGGAAAAATCCAGCTGCCCATGTCGATCTGTGGCGATCAACGCGCTGCCAAGTGCCCCACCAACTCCGACGGCAAAATGTTGCAACGCGTTCTGAATTCCGATGATGTGATTTCTCACAGCGATCGGTAATGTTGCGATCATCTCAGTGGCGAGGATTAAACTTCGCGCAGAACTGGCGATAATGAAGAACACAAAAGCCCCCGCCGCCAACCACACATCCTGTGTATTGAAGCCACAGACCATTACGCCCAGCATGACAGCGGTCAGTATAAATATCCATTGCCCTGACTGCCCTGACGTTAACCTCAGGCGGGCGTAAGTTTGCATGACGATAAACGAGCCCAGTCCTCCAAATGTATAACAGCCACTGAGCAGCCCGGCCCCGATGGTCAGATTGAGGTGCAGCATCACCGGAAACTGAGTCGATACCACAAACGTCCCCAGCACTGCCGAGCTGATCATGGCAACAGCAAACCACAATACTCTGCGCTCAGCGACTGCTTCGGAAAAACGCGGATTTTGCCCGCCGCTGTCAGGCTCAGATCCCGGGGCTACTCTGCGGCAAATCAAGAAAAATACCAGCCACACCGCAAGCAGTGACAACGCAAGGATGGCAAACGACCACTGCCAGTGATCTCCGGCCAACAGGAGCAGTAACGGCACGCCCAGTGTCAGAGCAAGCGGAAAAGCACTCAGTAACAGTGCGGTGTGCTTTCTGCGATGTTCATCATCGACCTGCAACACCATCAGGTTAAGGTTGACTACGGCCAGGCCACCTCCACACACCCCGGCCACTACTCTGGCAATGAGCATCCACTCGAAAGATGCCACCCACACACTCGCGCCTGTTACCAGCGCCAAGCCAAGCAGCAGTGTCAGGCAACGTCGCCGCTCCGTATTAATGTTGTCTGCGCCTTTAAACAGCAGACACGTCACACCCGCAGCCAGCGCATAAGCCATGGTCAGATAACCGGCAAGCGCGCCAGACACCGCCAGTTGCGTCGTGATCACGGCACTAAATGGCACAATCACCAGCGCGTCCAGCGCTAACAGAAAATGCACCAAAAACGCGATGAACAATGGTGACGTATTTTGCGGAGTGGAAAGTGTAGAACTGTGCAACATAGCAATGCCCCTTGAAAGCAAAACCCCAGTTTACAATTGAAGATTATTAGATAAAGGGCGTAAAATTGGTTTGATAATTTCACATAATGGGATAATAAATGTGTTGGATGATATTGACCCAATCTGGCTGAAAAGCTTCCAGTGTGTTTACGAGCAGCACAGTTTTAAACAGGCTGCCGAACACCTCTCCATTCCCACTTCTAACGTCAGTCGTCATGTTGCTCTGTTGGAAGACAAACTCAGCACCAAGTTACTGGAACGCACCACCCGTCGGGTAACGCCCACCCGCGCCGGGGAACAGCTCTACAGTTCGACCAAGCATCTGTTGAGCGCCTTGCATGATGCCCTGCACGAAGTGAGTAATCACACCCGTCATATCACCGGACAACTCAAAGTACTGATGCCTGACATTCCTCCACTGGCTCAGGCTGCCGTGGATTTTTGCTGCTCGTATCCTGACGTTCAGTTCCTGTGCGATACCAGTTTGCACCCAAGAGAAGATTTTCTTGACGGATTTGATCTGATCCTGACCTACAATCGCGGCACACTGGCGGACAGTGGTTGGGTCGCTGTTGAGCTGTGTCGTTGGTCCAGTGTTGTGGTCGCATCACCGGAACTTATTGACCGCTACGGAACGCCACGCTGCCTCAGTGATCTTCAGCACATGCCGTGCATCACCAGCTTGTCTGCGCTTAACGGTGCGCCTTGGGTATTCCAAGGTGACAAACAACCTGTCACCTTCCATCCAAAGTCTACTTTCCGGGTCAACAGTGGTCACATCGCTAAAGCAGCGGCGATACGCGGGCTGGGGTTGGCCATCATGCCGCAAGCCATGTGTGAGACAGAACTGGCCACTGGCCAGTTGCAAGCCGTCAGCTTAGAGTATCCTGCCAACGACCTTGTGCTGTACGCTTTCTATGCCGGGCGCAAGTTCTTGGCGCCGAAAATATCGGCCTTTTTGCAGTCTGTCAGCTCAGAGCTGACCAGCGGCCAGCATCACCAATAAAAAAACGAGCCCGATTGGGCTCGTTTAAAAGTGGATAGATTTGCCGTTACGCTTGTTTGCGAATCAGGTAGTCAAAGGCCCCCAAACTGGCTTTGGCTCCCTCACCCATCGCAATGATGATTTGTTTGTACGGAACCGTCGTCGCGTCACCCGCGGCAAACACACCGTCCATGCTGGTTTCACCCCGACTGCCTACTTCGATTTCACCGCGGGCAGACAACTCAACCTGCGAGTCTTTCAACCATTCCGTGTTGGGTACCAGACCAATCTGGACAAAGATACCTGACAGCTCCAGTTGTTTGAGCTCATCACTGTTGCGGTCTTTGTACTGCAGGCCCGTCACACGAGTGCCATCACCGATCACTTCTGTGGTTTGCGCCATGGTAATGATGTCAACGTTTGGTAATGAGTTAGCTTTGTCGATCAGTACCTGGTCGGCACGCAGTACATCGGCAAACTCCAATACAGTCACGTGTTCAACGATACCCGCCAGATCGATGGCAGCTTCGATGCCTGAGTTACCCCCACCGATCACGGCGGTTTTCTTACCTTTGAACAACGGACCGTCACAGTGTGGGCAGTATGCAACCCCTTTATTACGGTATTCCTGCTCACCCGGTACGTTCATTTCACGCCAGCGAGCACCCGGGCTCAAGATGACACTTTGACTTTTCAGTGTGGCGCCGCTTTGCAGATTGACATGGACTTTGCCATCATTGGTAAATTCCGCGCCCATCAATTTATCTGCTTGTTGCTCTGTAATGATGTCCACCCCATATTCTTTAAGGTGCTCCGCCATATTGGCTGCCAGCTTTGGACCTTCGGTATGTTGCACAGAGATGAAGTTCTCAATCGCCATGGTATCCATTACCTGACCGCCTAAACGCTGGGCGACAATACCAGTACGAATGCCTTTACGTGCCGCGTAAATTGCCGCCGCTGCGCCCGCAGGTCCTCCGCCAACAACCAACACATCATACGGATCTTTTTCATTCAAGCTGGCCGCCGCTTTTTCAGCCGCACCATCATCTAACTGGTTCAGAATCTCGTTCAATGTCATACGGCCCTGACCAAACAGTTCACCGTTAATGAACACACTCGGCACCGCCATGATGTCTCGCGCTTTCACTTCGTCCTGGAACAACGCACCATCGATCATGGTCGCGCGGATATCCGGGTTGATGGCCGCCATCATATTAAATGCCTGGACCACATCCGGACAGTTCTGACATGAGAGCGAGATAAACACCTCAACATCGAGCTTTTTATCCAGCTTGGCGATTTGTTCAATGACCGCCGGTTCAAGTTTGATCGGATGACCGCCAGAGTGCAGCAGCGCCAGCACCAGCGAGGTGAACTCATGCCCCATAGGCACACCGGCAAAACGCAACTGCGTGCCCGATTTCGGGTTGGTCACGGCCAAGACCGGCTTACGTTCGCTGGCTGCGTCGTCACGTTCAACGCTGATCAATTCACTCAGCTCCGCAATTTCATTAGCCAAAGCGAGGATGTCTTGTGAGCCTTTGCTTTCATCTAGGCTGACCACTAAACGGACGTCTTCTTTTAAATTTGTCAGATACTGTGATAACTGCTGCTTGATCGCTTGGTCTAGCATACGGGAATACCTTTTTGTTATTGATTCTTAAGAGTGGTCACTCTGGATAAAAGGGAGAGCGAACCGGGCATTTAGGTCGTCAGGTAAAACACCCGGTCCACTCTTTAATTTAAAACGTAATCAAACGTTTATAGATTAGGCGTGGTTAGATTTTGCCAACCAGGTCCAGAGAAGGCGCCAGCGTTTCTTCGCCTTCTTTCCATTTAGCCGGGCATACTTCGCCTGGGTGAGCCGCAACGTATTGAGCCGCTTTCACTTTACGCATCAGATCTTCTGCGTCACGGCCGATGCCTTCGGCGGTGATTTCCATCGCCTGAATCACACCTTCTGGGTCAACCAGGAAAGTCGCACGGTCTGCCAGACCCTGACCTTCACGCATCACACCAAAGTTGTTGGTGATGGTGCCAGTCTGGTCACCCAGCATGAAGTAGTTGATTTTGCCGATAGTGTCTGAGCTGTCGTGCCATGCTTTGTGCGTGAAGTGAGTGTCAGTCGACACTGAGTACACTTCTACGCCGCGCTTTTGTAGCTCTTCGTAGTGGTCAGCCAGGTCGCCCAGCTCAGTCGGACAAACGAATGTAAAGTCCGCTGGGTAGAAGAAAAATACCGCCCATTTGCCCAAAACATCTTGTTCTGTAATGTCAACGAAATCGCCAGATTTGTATGCTGTTGCGCTAAATGGTTTGATCTTAGTATTAATCATAATCTTTGCTTTCCTTTAAGTTATTGGCTTTGCCATGTCTTGCTTTCGGAAACTATATTCCCATGCTCTCCTACTTAAAGAAAATTGCTTGTAACTATCTATTCGATAGGCAAAATCTATAAACAAAAAAACGGCGACCTTCAGGTCGCCGTTTTCGTATTCGTGCCGCACACGCCCTATAAAGCGCGCACCAGTTCGGCAATACCTGCCCAATCTCCCTTGTCCATCAGGTCGGTCGGCACCATCCAGGTTCCGCCACAAGCCACCACTGAATTCAGAGCCAGGTAGTTGGCTAGATTATTCGGGTTTACGCCACCGGTAGGCATAAAGTTCACCGGATAAACGGCCGTCAGTGCTTTGAGCATCGAGACACCGCCTGATGGCTCAGCCGGGAAGAATTTCAGCGTACGCAGGCCGAGCTCCATTGCCTGCTCAACCAAACTTGGGTTGTTGACCCCCGGGATGATCGCAATGCCACGTTGCTGGCAATATTTCACCGTGGTCGGATTCAGCCCCGGGCTGACAATAAAATCTGCGCCGGCGTCAATAGCCTGATCCACTTGCGCGGTCGTCAGTACCGTCCCCGCCCCGATCAGCAGCTCCGGATACGCCTGACGCATCTGGCGAATTGACTCTGCGGCCGCGTCCGTGCGGAAGGTCACTTCTGCACACGGTAGGCCATTTTCTACCAGTACTTTCGCCAGCGGCACAGCTTGGGCGACGTCATTGATCGCGATTACAGGGACGATTTTGATTTCTCTCAATCGTTGTTCAATGGTTGTCATAAAGAACCTCTAAAGAATAAAGCTTAATGTTGCAACGATAATAAATGCGATGCCACCAAGTAAAGTTTCCATCACTGTCCAAGTCTTCAGTGTGGTTTTTTCATCCATTTCCAGCAGGCGTGACACCAACCAGAAACCTGAGTCGTTAAAGTGTGACAGGACGGTTGCGCCACCAGCAATGGCGATCACGATAAAGCACAGATCCAGTTCACTCAAGCCTGCTGTGGCGACGACCGTTGGCGCAATCAGGGCCGCCGTGGTGGTCAGCGCCACCGTTGCAGAGCCCTGCGCCACACGCAAACAGGTTGAGATCACAAACGCTGCCACAATCACAGGCATCCCCGTATCAGCCAGCACGCCCGCCAGTGCATCACCAATACCGCTCGCACGTAAAACGCCACCGAACATCCCACCTGCACCTGTCACCAGAATCACGGCACAGATCGGCGCCAGAGAGTCACCACACAATTTTTCCAACTTCGCCATACCGTAATCTTTAGCAAACACCAGCATACAGGCAAGCAGTGTGATCAATAGCGCGATTGGCGTTTTACCCAGCATACGCAGCAGCTCGACCGCCGGAGACTGACCGTCAATGACCCCCGCTACGGAGAGCGTATTCAACCCCGTGTCGAGACAAATCAGCAACACTGGCAGGATCAGGATGGTCATGACGGTGGCAAACTTAGGCAATTTGGCTTCATCGATAATGGCATCGGTGTTGAAAAACGCTTTCGACAGCGGAATATCGAACTTCTTCCCTGAATAGAGACCAAACAGGTAGGCACCCAGATACCAAGTCGGGATCGCAACCAGAATACCGATGAACAACAGCAGACCGATGTTAGCGCCGAGCAGATCCGCCGCGGCAACCGGGCCTGGGTGAGGCGGCACAAAGGCGTGCATCACAGCAAAAGCACCAGCCGATGGCAACGCATATTTCAGCGGAGAGCCACCGAAACGCTTCGCGACACTGAAAATGATCGGCATCATCACAACCAATCCCGCATCAAAGAAGATGGGGAAGCCAAACAACAAAGACGCTATCCCAAGCGCTAGCGGCGCACGCTTTTCTCCGAAGCGGCCAATCAGAGTGTCGGCCAGTACTTTTGCACCGCCCGTCACTTCTAAAATCTTACCGATCATGGCTCCCAGGCCGACCAGCAATGCCACCGAAGCCAGTGTGCCGCCAAAACCACTCAGCATGGTCGGCACCACTTTGTCCGTGGTGACGCCAGTGGCGATGGCAGTGCCTAAACTGACCAGAGTTAAAGAAGCGAAAGCGTGAACTTTCAGCTTAATGATTAAGACCAGCAGCGCTGCAATTGCTATCGCTGCCACGGTTAACAGATACGTAGGATCTGATGTTTGGGCGATGTGCTCCATGTGTTCACCTTTCAGAATTATTGTTTGTGTTATAGTTCACATTTATTTACGTTACCGGTAACATGTTACCGATAACATCAATAAGATAAACCCATATTTTGAAGTGAATTTTAAAAATGAGATCACGCGCAAATTTGGTTTAAAGGAGTCGTTATGGCTGGTAGTAGCGTCATTGTAATGGGCGTATGTGCTTGTGGTAAAAGTACAATTGGTGAACAACTGGCAGCAAAGCTGGGACGTAAATTCATCGATGGTGATGACCTCCACCCTAGAGCAAATATTCAAAAAATGGCCTCGGGCCAACCGCTGGATGATGACGATCGGAAACCGTGGTTGGAGCGCATTCGTGATGCTGCCTACAGCCTGGAAAACAAGAATGAGCACGGCATTATCGTCTGTTCCGCCCTTAAGCAGAAGTACCGTGACCAGATCCGCGATGGCAACCAGAATGTCACGTTCTTATTTCTGGATGGCGATATGGCGCTGATCCTTGAACGTATGCGCCAGCGTCAGGGGCACTTTATGAAAGAGAACATGGTCAAAAGCCAGTTCGAAACACTGGAGCGCCCGGACAACGAAGCAGGCACACTAGTGGTCAGCATCGAGGGATCGATTGATGACGTGGTGGCGCACGCCGCAGAACTGTTGCTCAAACAGAGTGAGGCCGCCGCATGACCCATCCGACCGTCCTTGCCGTGACTGAGCGGTTGATTGAGCGCAGTCGAGACTCGCGCGCTGCGTTTCTGTGCCGCACACAAGAGCAGGCCCGGACTGGCAAGGGCCGCACTGGTTTATCCTGTGGCAATCTGGCGCACGCCGTCGCCGCCTCCTGCTCAAGCGAAAAAAAACAGATCCTCGACTTTACCCACGCCAATGTCGCGCTGATCAACGCTTACAACGACATGTTGAGTGCACATCAGCCCTACCAGCACTATCCGGATCAAATCAAAGCGGTGCTCGCCCAGTATGGGCATACCGCTCAGGTTGCGGGAGGCGTGCCCGCCATGTGCGACGGCGTCACTCAAGGGCAACCGGGCATGGACATGTCACTGTTCTCGCGTGATCTGATCGCTCAGGCCACGGCGCTGTCACTCAGCCACAACGTGTTCGATGCAACCCTGCTGCTTGGGATCTGTGACAAAATCGCGCCCGGTCAACTGATGGGCGCACTCAGTTATGCCCACCTGCCCACCGCCTTTGTACCCGCCGGCCTGATGGCAACCGGGATCAGTAACGAAGAAAAAGTGGATATTCGCCAGAAATACGCCGCAGGCGAAGTGGGTAAAGAAGCGCTGCTGGACATGGAATGCCGCGCCTACCACTCCCCCGGCACCTGCACGTTCTATGGCACCGCCAACACCAATCAACTGGTTTTTGAAGCCATGGGTCTGATGTTGCCCGGCTCGGCGTTTGTTCACCCACATTCGCCGCTTCGCCAGGCATTGACCGACGCAGCGGCAATAAAAGTCGCCGCCATGACATCCGGCTCTGCCCATTTCAGGCCGCTGGCCGATGTGGTCACAGCGCACAGCCTGATCAATGGCATCGTCGCCTTACTCGCCTCTGGTGGCAGCACCAACCACACCATTCACATGGTCGCGGTTGCCCGGGCGGCTGGTCTGATGCTGACCTGGCAAGATATCAGTGACCTGTCGGATGTGGTCCCGTTGCTGGCCAGGGTATACCCAAACGGTCCGGCAGACATGAATGCGTTCCAGCAAGCCGGCGGCGTCCCCGCCCTGATGAGAAGGCTGGATCTGTCACAGTTGCTTCACCGCGACGTCACCCCCGTATTCGGCACCTTTGATGATCAGCTCAGCCAACCAGACTTAGTCCATGGCAAGCTGGGCTGGACGGCTTGCCATGGGACACAGAATGCCGAGGTGATCGCCGCAGACGGTGAGGTTTTCCAGAACACGGGTGGCACCCGGGTGCTCAGTGGCAACCTCGGACGTGCGGTGATCAAGGTATCGGCGGTGAAACAGGATCAGCAGTGCATTGAAGCGCCTGCCGTGGTATTTCGCTGTCAACATGAGGTCGAGGCAGCCTATCAACGGGGAGCGCTCAATCGTGATTGTGTCGTCGTCGTGACACACAATGGTCCGGCGGCCAACGGTATGCCAGAGCTACACAAGCTGATGCCGATTCTGGGGAACATTCAAAAGGCGGGTTATCAGGTTGCGTTGGTGACGGACGGACGTCTGTCTGGCGCCTCGGGCAAGATCCCTTCCGCGATTCATGTTTCACCAGAAGCCCTGCGTGGTGGTGCGATTGGTCTGATCAAAAATGGCGATATGGTGCGGCTCGACTGCCAGTCTGGCGTGTTACAAAATCTCTCTGAGATGGACGGGCGTCAGGCTGGGGAAACCAACGCCGATACTGACCAGTCCACCTGGGGGCGCGATCTGTTTCGGGTGATGCGACAAACGGTGTCCAGCGCAGAGGACGGAGCCAGTTTCATCGTGTGATTGGAAAATGAAAAAGGGCGGTTTTTCCGCCCTTTCTTTGTTTTGCGCTTAGGCCGTTTTCATTACCACCACCGCCATGATGACAACAAAGATCCCAGCCCAGCCTATCGGTTTGAGTTTTTGCTTAAACAGAATTGAACCACCCACAGCCGTGCCGAGGATACCAATCGCTCCCCAGGAAGCATACGCCACGGCCAGATCAATCTCTTTCACAGCCTGAGCCAACAGAGTAAAGGCAGCCAGTACCAAGGCAATCGCTGTCACACCCCAGATTTTATGGCGAAAACCATCCGAGCGGGTCAGCGCCATGTTGGCCATAATATCGACAATCGCCGCCAGCACCACAAAACCAAACGAGAGCGTCATAAATTGATTCATGATTCACACCTCACCGTCGTTGAGATCGATGTCTTGTCGGCTGGGGTACTGTGCTGCTCTCCACTGGTCACCATCACAATTCCGACAACGGCCATCGCCAAGCCAATCAGCTCCTGAGCGTTCAAATCTGCATCGAACAGGAACAGCGACACCAGGGTGATCAGAGCAATGCCCAGCCCTTCCCAAACCGCGTACGCCACACCGATGGCGATCTTCTTCGCCGCCAGTGAAAGAAAGTAATACGACACCGAAATCAGAGCGTACATCACAACATAGCCCCACAAGGAACCATGCACGCCAATCAGCTTCATGGTACTGGTGCCCGCCACCTCAGCCGAGATGGCTAATAACAGAAATATTCGTGCAAGAAACATAATTCACCTTCTACAAGTTCTTAAAAATATGCATAACGGAGAATTGCGTATTACAGCTGGGTTTAACTGATGCGTCTGGCCAGACGGAATAATTGAAACGTCAGATTGGTAAGATATAAAGCAACTCTTCTCTTCTGTGGTTTCAAGATTATCGTGCAGTAAGAAAAGAGAACAGGTAATTGAGATATTCATTTTTGAATATCTTATTAAGCAAATCCATGCACCTTACTGGGCAAATACCTGCTGTAGGACTTGATGGAGGTACTGATGCAACGGATGATTTCGGTAGACCTGTAAATATCCTCCGGATACAACAAAATGGCTGAACTCCCGATTGACAGGCGGCATGGTATAAGACGCCAGTTCGGGCATCAGGCGGGCTGAGCTGTTGCTGGCAAACATGATCGCATTGGTTTCCAGCAACATCTGACACGCGACCCGTAGATTATAAGACTTCAACACCACATCCGGCTCGTACCCCATGCGCTGGTATTCAGACTCGACCGTACACAGTGGTTTGTACGACGCTGGAGCTGGCAATGAGACCAGTGGCAAACTCGCCACTGTTTCCCAGTCGTTGGTTTCGCTCAGAGTGGGGTGATTTTTCCGAGCCAGTATGACTCTTTTTTCACTGAACAACGGACGCATGTAAATGTCTTTTGCGATGTCAGTTTCCTGATCGAGGATGCAGTAGTCGTGAACCCCTTCCAGCATTTCATCCTGGCTGTAGGCTGTCCAGCTGGCGAAGGTAAACGTGGCCTGAGGAAATGCCTGATAGCAACAGGTCAGCAAGGTCTGGCCTTGCTCGTCCATCAAATACGGATCCACCACCAGCGAGATATGACCGGTATAACGCTCGGGATCAAACTCCTCAAATTCGAGCAGCACTTTTTCCAGTGGCGCCAGCATGTTGTCAAACTCAGCCGCCAGACGCACCGCCATCGGCGACGGCTCCACGCCGTGCGCTTTGCGCACAAACAACGGGTCATTGAACACCTGTTTGAGCTTCATCACTCCTCGACTGGCACTGGGCTGAGAAATACCCAGCTGCATCGCGGCCAGTTTAATGCTCTTGTTATCGACCACCGCTTTGAGTAAGCGCATCAGATCGAGATCCAAATTGTCCAACTGATGTGACATCACACTCCCTCACAATCCCGCAGCGGCTCAGACGCTGTCACCATCGGTAATTCGGTAACCAATATCCACCCGACACTGCTCAGGCCGTGTCCCTTTGAGCGCGGCAATCAGCAGTTCCGCACTTCGCTCACCAATCTCGTAACGCGGGGTATCCACACTGGTGAGCTTTGGCCGGATACTTTGGCCGATGTCCAGCGCGTTGTAGCCAACGACCGACAGTTGTGCCGGCACCTCCATCCCCCGCTGCTGCGCAGACAAAATGGTGCCGATGGCGATATCGTCGTTGGTGCAGAACACACCGTCTAGTTGCGGATACTGTTGCAGCGCCGTATCCAACAAGGTTTGCGCCAAAGAGAAGCTCGAATGGTCCCCCGTCAGTATGTGTTTTGGGGTCAGCCCGGCTTCCTGCATCGCTTGATCGTAGCCCTGCATCCGCAGTTTGGTCCGGGTATCCAGCCGGGCGCCAAAATACACGATGGTGCGCTTGCCGGCCGCCAGCATCTGTTTTACCGCCTGATAGGACGCGTCGACATGGTTCATTCCCACGGCCATATCAATCGGATGCTCCGGCAGCTCCATGGTTTCAACCACAGGCACACCGGCGCTCTGGATCATCTGCAAGGTGCGTTTGGTGTGGTGACTTTCGGTCAGAATAAGGCCGTCAACCTGATACGACAACAGCGACGCAATTTTGCGCTCCTCTTCGTCCTGATCGTAACTGAAGTGGGCAATCAGCGTTTCGTATCCGTTGGCGTTGGTCACCGATTCAATTCCCTGTACGAATGAGGCAAAAATCTGGTTAGACAAAGAAGGCAGTAAAATCCCAATGGCTTTACTGGATGACTTCGACAACATCGCCGGCGCGCGGTTCTCGATGTAGCCCATCTCTTCAATCACCCTGGCAATTTTTTCGCGGGTTTTCTCAGCCACCGATTCGGGATTACGCATATAGCGCGATACGGTCATTTTCGTGACGCCAACCTGATCGGCGACATCTTGCAGTGTGGTGCGGGTTTTCTTGTTTGCTTGCGCCATAAACGTGTGAATTATCAATAATGTTACATGTAACATTATGAACAATCCCCCTTAACGACACAACTCTCACGTTACCTTCAGGCAAATAAAAACCCGGCCTAAGCCGGGTTTTACTGACAAGGTGCCGCTCGTATTACGCTCTGCGCTGGGGTTTACTCAATAGCCCCAGCAACGGAAACATCGCCAGCACCACAAACATCATGAACCGAAAATCCTGCAGATACCCGAGAATCGCCGCCTGACGGGTGACTTCTGTGTTGACGCTGACCAAACCGATGTCCGAGTGAATGTTGTACATACCATGTTGCATCGCCTGTTGCAGGCCTGTATTAAACGGCGTGATGTACTCTGAAAATACCGCATGATTGATCTGCATCCGATGCGATAAGTAAGTGGTCACAATCGAAATACCGATACTGCTGCCGATGTTACGAATCAAGCTGAACAGCGCCGTACCTTCATTACGAAATGATGCCGGCAGCGTTGAGAACGTCAGCGTAGACAGCGGCACAAACGTCAACCCCAGCCCCAAGCCTTGTACAATCCCGGTCCGGATGATGTCCCATTTGGTCACATCGACCGAAAACAGTGTCATCTCCCACAACGACACGATCATCAGCAGCAAACCGATAGCAATCACGTAACGCAGGTCAACTTTATTGGCAATCCGGCCGACAATCATCATTCCTGCCATGGTGCCAAAACCGCGTGGGGTCAGCAAAATACCGACATCAATCACCGGATAATTCATCAATCCCTGCAAAAACGGCGGCAGCAGTGCCATGGTCGCCAGCAGGATCACCCCGAGCATAAAGCCAAATAACAACCCGACGCTGAAATTTCGGTCCCTGAACATTTGCGGTTCCAGGAACGGCTTACGAGCCGTAAACATATGAGCGATAAACAGATACATGGTTAAGCCGGCCAGCGCCGCCTCAAGCACTATCTCCATGCTCTCAAACCAGTTTTGCGACTCCCCCCGGTCAAGAAACATCTGCAGACTGCCGATCGCCAGACTGAGCAAAGCAAAACCGAACAGATCAAAACGACGCTTGGGATCCAACTCCGTCTCTTTGACGAAGGCTGAGATCCCCATCCAGGCCAGAATGCCAAACGGGATATTGATGTAAAACACCCAGCGCCAGTTGTAATATTCGGTCAGCCAGCCGCCCAGCGAGGGGCCGAGGATAGGCCCGACCATCACGCCGACGCCCCACATCGCCATCGCCGACCCGTGTTGTTCACGCGGGTACGTGTCCAACAGCACCGACTGAGACAGCGGCACCAGACTGGCCCCAAATATCCCCTGTAACAAACGGAACAGCACGATTTGTTCCAGTGACTGCGCCGCACCACACAACATCGACGCGACCGTAAAACCAATCACTGAGTAGCTAAACAGACGTTTGCGCCCGATTCGCGCGGCAACAAAACCGGTCAACGGCATCGCAATCGCGGCTGCCACGATGTAAGACGTCAGTACCCAGGAGATCTGATCCTGTGTTGCTCCCATCGCACCTCGCATATGGGGCAACGCTACATTGGCAATGGTGGTATCCAATGCCTGCATAATGGTGGCGAGCATCACCGACAGGGTGACAAATCCGCGTTTGGCTATATCGCCCTGTTCCACAGGAGCGCGTTCAGCAACAGCCATGTGCCCTCCTTATCAGAGCGAAAGCTCGCGATGATGCTGGGTGTCCACCGTCACCACCGCACTCAAACCAGCACGCAGCGTGGGTGCATCTTGAGCATCTTCAATCTGGATACGGACAGGAACCCGCTGAGTAATCTTAACCCAGTTACCGGTGGCGTTCTGAGCCGGAATAACCGAAAACTCCGCTCCCGTGGCAGGGCTCAGACTGGCCACTTTGCCATGCCAAGTATAATCCGGTGCATAATCAACGTTGATTTCCACCTCCTGTCCCTGACGAATGTTCGTCAGCTCTTTTTCAGTAAAGTTGGCTTCGACCCAGAGGTGCGAATCGGCCACCAGGACCATTGCGATCGTGCCCGGAGAGGCGTACTCCCCTTTCTCTATCACTTTGCTCACCACCCCGTCGGCCGGCGCATACACATTCACATGCTTCAGATCGTTTTCTGCTTTCGCCAGATCGGCCTGCGCTTTCTTATAGTGTGGGTTGGTTTCGATCGGTGCCCGAATGTCGCCGCCGTAGCTGGCTTCTACCTGTTTGAGTTGTTTTTGTAAGGTGTTGACTTCCAGCTCCATCAACAGCGTTTTCTGATGCGCCGCATCGTACTGTGAGTCTGAGCTGTAACCGTTTTTCTTCAGGTTCGCTTGACGCTTTTCTTCACGTTTGGCGTACGCCAACTGACTGTGTGAGGTGTCAATGTTGGCCAACTTGCTGTCATATTCGGCTTTGGTGGTATTGAGGTCCACTGCCGTACTCTTCAGGTTTGCCTGTGCCTGGGCAACCGCTATCTCATAAGGTTCAGGATCAATCTGGAACAAGAGATCGCCGGCTTTCACTGGTTGATTTTCATCCACCGGCACATTGATGATCCGGCCGGACACTTCTGCGTTGATCAGCGTTTTGTCGGCTTTGACGTACGCGTTGTCGGTTTCCACATAGCGGCCACCATGCATGTAAATTCCCACTGACGCCGCAATGGCGATGGCTGGGACGACCAACAACAGCATCAGACGTTTTTTCTTGTGATTTTTGGGCGCAAGCTGACTGGCTTCGGGATTTGTTGTCACTGGTTGAGACATGTCATTTTCCTCACTTACTTCGCGAGATTGTGGTGAATTCGGTTGAGTGTGCGAATAAACTGGTTTTTCTCTTCTTCACTCAGGCCCTCGAGTGCATCCGCCCAGATGGTATTGCCAACCGAACTGATGATGGCCAGTTGCTCACTGGCGGCAGGCTTGAGGTACAACAAATGGGCGCGGCGGTCATTGGGGTTAGGACGCCGCTCGACTAGGCCCTCGCTGACCAGTTGGTCAATTACCCGCACGACACTCATGGGTTTGATCTCTAACAGATCCGCTAGTTCGACCTGTTTGATGCCTTCGTGACGTGAAATCAGGTTCAGCGCTTTCGCTTGTGAAAGCGTCATGGCCTGAATATTAGGGTCTTGATGAAAACGCTTGCGGATCAAGCGCCATACATCCGAAAGCAAATACCCCACATGAATCTGTCCCATGATCGCCACCTGTAATGAATAAGAAACGTGATTAACTTCACATCAAATAGTAAGCCTGACTTACTATATGTCAAGTTTACTTTTCTTCACAAAAAGGGGAGACGGCAGGTATCAATCTTAAGACGATGGATTTCATCACAAAAATTACGCAGCCGTGGCGGCATCACTGCCACGACTTATTCCGAATTTGTACAACAAAGCGACAAAAATAATGTTTTTAAATGCACTTATTCTCATATAATACAGCGCACTTATATTAATTATTTCTCAATGTCTGTGAGGCTTATATGGATAACCAGCCAGACTCGGATGCAAACCGCCGGCCGTTGGCCGTGCGCGATGTGGCCCTGACCCGACGAGTCGCCGTATGGCTCAGTCGCAAAAACATCACTCCGAATCAAATCTCTCTGATGAGCATCGTTTTTGCGCTGCTCGGTGCCGCCACTCTGGTGGCCTATGATAACGGACACCATGCGCTCTGGTTGCTCGCTGCCGCCGCATGCATCCAACTACGGCTATTGTGTAATCTGTTTGATGGCATGGTCGCGGTCGAAGGCGGGAAAAAAACGCCGGCTGGTGAACTGTTTAACGACGTGCCGGATCGGATCGCCGATCCTCTGTTTATTGTGGCTGCCGGGTTGGCGGCTCAGTCGGAGTTTGCCATGTCTTTGGCGTGGCTGGCCGCGTTACTCGCGGTGCTGACTGCTTACGTCCGGGTACTGGGTGTGAGTATGGGCTGCGACGCCGATTTCAGAGGCCCGATGGCCAAACAACACCGTATGGCGCTGTTGACAATCACTCTGATGCTGCTGTTCGTTCATCACCAATTCGCGCTTCTTCCAGCTTGGTTTGGCTATTTAATGGACGCAGCACTGACAGTAATGGTGGTGGGAGCGATTATCACCACCTGGCGCCGTCTAAGTGGCATCTTCCATGCGAAAGCCCGTCAGGCCGCAGCGCAGGAGACGAATACCCATGACTAAGATCCCATCTCATTCTCTGTATCTGATGATCGCTATCCTCGGTGTGCTGATCATCGGCACTCTGGTATATCTGTGGCTATCTCGCCGCCATCAAGACCGTGACTACCTTGAACTCAAGCTGCGTATCCGCTCTTGGTGGTGGATGATTGGTATCGTTTTTGTGGTGCTTTACCTGCCGCTGCACTACACCTTGTTCTTTGTCGGCTTTCTCAGTTTCATGGCCCTGAAGGAGTTCCTCTCGATTGTGCCTACCCGCATGACCGACCGACGGGTGATCTTCTGGGCGTACCTTGCCATTCCTTTCCAGTATTACTGGCTGGCGATTGGTTGGTATGGCATGTTCATCATTTTCATTCCTGTCTACGTCTTCTTATACCTGCCAATGGTGATGGTGCTGATTGGTGACACCAAAGGATTTATCCGTTCAGCTGGCATCATTCACTGGGCATTGATGCTGACGGTGTTCTGTATCAGCCACATGGCCTACCTGTTGGTGCTGCCAGATCTGAATCCGAATGCAGGCTCAATGGGCATGCTGCTATTTTTGCTGGTCTTCACTCAGTTCAATGACGTTTGTCAGTATGTATGGGGTAAATCTTTCGGCAAACATAAGATCGTGCCAAAAGTGAGCCCGAACAAGACCTGGGAAGGGTTTATCGGCGGTGCTGCCACCGTGATCACCGCGGCCTACTTTATCGCGCCCTACCTGACCCCGCTTAATTCTGTGCAAGGTTTGGGGGCCGGCGTAATTATCGCATTCAGTGGTTTTATCGGTGATCTGGTGATTTCCTCGGTCAAGCGGGATCTGCAAATCAAGGACACCAGCCAGTTCATTCCTGGTCACGGTGGCATATTAGACAGGATCGACAGCCTGATGTTTACCGCACCGCTATTTTTCCATTACATTTACTATCTCTACTACTGAGGCGCGTATGGCAACGATTCCGAAAATGTTGTTTGTGCTGCTGATTGTCAAGCCACTGGTGTTTATCGGCCTCGGCCTGAATATCATTCAGCGCCAGAACCTGCCCACACACGGGCCGGTGATTGTGGCCGCGAACCACAACAGCCACCTGGACACCTTAGTGTTGCTGGCGTTATTTCCAATCAGCATGGTTCACAAGGTACGCCCGGTCGCAGCCGCCGATTACTTTCTGGCGAATAAACTGATCGCCTGGCTGTCATTAAACGTGATTGGCATCATTCCTATCCGCCGCTCTCCGACCCGGGAGCAGCGAGATGCCATATTCGACCAGTGCCACCAGGCGCTGCGTAACGGCGACATTCTGATCATTTTCCCGGAAGGCAGCCGCGGCGAGCCGGAAATCATGAGCGGCTTGAAAAAAGGCATCTATCACTTACTCAAACAGCACGAACAGTGCAGTGTCACACCAGTGGTGATGCGCGGTCTCGGCCGCTCACTGCCAAAAGGCACCGCAATGCTGGTCCCATTCAATTGTGACGTGGTCATCGGTGAACCGATCCGCCATTTTGAGGATGCCAGTCACTTCATTCAAACCATGCAGAGCTGCTATCAGCAACTGACTCAGCACTGCATTACTCAAACCGCCGATTTCATCGACTAAACAACCGGGAGTTCAGGCTCCCGGCCTTTCTCTGACCGTCGATCAGACACATTCTGACTGTTCTTCGGCTTACAGCATACATATCCATACACAACCCGACAGACATTGATCCTTTTATTTTGTACAGTGTTCAAAACAAATCACCTGAACACAACAAAGGTAAATCTGATGAAAAAGCTAGCACTCCTAATTTCAGCAACGTTACTTGCTAGTCACGCCTACGCGGGTGACACCTATATTCGCAACGGTAACATTTACACACACGAAGGCAGTTGGGTAGTCGGCGCAGGCGCCGCATACAGCAACGACCTGTACAAGGGCCAGGACAAAAACTGGGCACCTATGTTGAACTTCGGTTATCACGGAGAAGATTTCAACGCTGACTTTGGCGGTGTGAACTACCGCTTCTTCGGGAACAATGACGATCTGCTGAACCTGAGCGCCTATTTGGGCACCAGCGGCCTGATGTACGAAGCCAAAGATGCCGACGTACTGAAAGGCATGTCAGACCGTAAACTCAGCCTAGACATGGGCCTGAACGCCGACGTTAACCTGGGCGATGGCACGGTCTCAACCTTTTATCAACATGATGTTTCGGGCCGTTATAAAGGCTTCCTGACTGGCGTAAAATACGCACACGTGATTGAACTGGGCTCTGTCGATTTCGTGCCATTTGCTGGTGTGACGTATCAGAGCAAAGATTACGTCGACTACTACTTTGGTGTTCGCGACAAAGAACAGACTGCAACCCGCAAAGCGTACAAGGGCGATGGTACCTTCTCATATGGCGCTGGTTACCAGTTGGTAGTGCCAATCACCAAAAACCTTGAAGTCACACAGTCTGCCGCATACTCACGCCTGGGCTCTGAGATCTCTGACTCACCGTTGGTCGACAGCAAAAACCAATGGGCGGTTGGTGCAATGGTGAACTACCACTTCTAAGCACTATCTAATCGCGTCGATTTCAACCTTCTCCCCAGACCAAGTCCTGCCTGATTGGGGAGAAGGTTTTTTTATACCTGACGCAAAGGTCAGCGTCAGCGCATTCCGCCATCGGACGTGCTAGGATAAAAGTCTCAACACGGAATGTGAGCAGATTATGGTACCCCGACTTTTCTGGCGCTGGTCTTCAGGCGCATTTGCCCTAAGCGCGATACTGCTAGCCGCTGGCTGCAGCCAAACACCAGCGACGTCTTCCAGCGAGCCCATCGCATCACCCAACCAGGTTGTGATCCGTCATGACGCTTTCGACTGGAGCGTCGCAACGTTAGGAAAAAGCGTTGACGAGATTGTGGATACTTATAATCTCAACGCCCGGGCGCTTGCCCCCGGAATCGTCATTGTCCCGGACAAGCTCCAGAGGCAAAGCATGCAGGACTACCTGAAAACGCTTTCTCAAGAGGAAGCACAGGAAATCCAAGACTGGTTTGACAGCAATCCCCCCGCCGATGACAGCATTGCGGCGGCGGTCGGCGCATACGAAGTGTCGGATCTTGCTTACATGTACGACCAAATGGGCGGAACGTTCCGGGTTTATCGTTACCACTATCCGGATCACTTCATGAGTCTGATGGTATCGAGCATTGAAAATACTGACGGCAAGGATCAGGTCTATAAACTGGCGCTAGATATTGATATCCCGGCATACCAAGCCCGTTATCAGGGCGACAGAGACGCCATCGCCGATATGGTGCTGGCAGAATGTTTATGGCTCAACGCAGTGATCCCGACACTGAACTTTGAACTGCTGCGCGATACGATTTCACAAGGCTTCCGCTCCATGAGTGAACAGCAGCCTTATGAAACGGTGTTGGAAGGTGTGCGGATAACCAAAACCGCCAGCCTGCGCCGGCACATGTTGTTTATCCTAGAGCCAGAAGGCAATCCCTGAAAGATAGCGCCAGCAGGTTCTGGCGCTATGCGGCCGTGAGCTCTCGTTTCACCAGTTCTACAAATAAAGATGCGCCAGTTGGAATAATGGCGTCATTAAAGTCATAGCCAGGGTTGTGCACGCAGACACCGCCTTTCTGGCCTTCTTCACCGTTGCCCAGGAACAAATAACAGCCCGGCACTTTTTGAAGCATAAAAGAGAAGTCTTCACTGCCCGAAAGCGGGACACAATGATCATCGACATTCTCTTCCCCCACCAAAGCCTTTGCCACATCAGCCGCCAGTTGCGTCGGCTGAGCATGATTAACCGTCGCCGGATAACTGCCCGGCAGAATCGTGAATGTGGCCTCAGCCCCATACACCGCAGCCGCGGTTTGTACGATATGACCGAGTTTTTCTACCGCCAGTTGACGCACACTGTCATCAAACGCCCGAATGCAGCCCTTTAAGCTGGCGGTATCCGGAATCACATTGTGTGTCCCTGACCCAGCGTGTACATCCGTGAACGACACCACAGCGGCGTCGAGCGGCGATATATTTCGTCCTACAATCGACTGTGCGCTCAGAATGATGTTACTCAGCGCCAACGTGGGGTCAACCGAGAACTGAGGCATCGCCGCATGACCGCCTTTGCCACGAATGTCGATCACAAAGCGATCCGAACTGGCCATCATCGGCCCTTCACGCAGCCAGATATGTCCGGCAGGAATGCCCGGCATGTTGTGCATGCCATACACACGATCACATGGAAAACGCTCAAACAGACCGTCTTTGATCATGGCGTCAGCGCCGGCTTGTCCCTCTTCTGCCGGCTGAAAAATAAAGTGTACGGTGCCACTGAAATCACGATGCTGGGACAGATACCAGGCCGCGGCCAGCAACATGGTGGTGTGCCCGTCATGACCACAACCATGCATCTTGCCCGGATGCTGAGATGCGTGGCCGAAGTGATTCATTTCTTGCATTGGCAGCGCGTCCATATCCGCGCGCAGGCCGATTGCCCGAGCTGATGGCGTACACCCTTTTAAGACACCGACCACACCTGTTTTGGCGATCCCGGTGTGTACTTCATCCAATCCCCACTCACGTAACTTCGCCTCCACGAGCGCTGCTGTGCGCTGTTCCTCAAAACCCAGTTCTGGATGTTGGTGAATATCCTGGCGCCATCGAGTGAATATCTCATTTTGGTTTTTCAGCAGTTCAATCATCACTTTTCCTCACACTTGAGCGTCAACCCATATCAAATTGTTATTCTTAAACCGAGTTGTTCGGGTGACTTCGCTTTCTTTTAATGTATATACTTTTCTCTGAAAGTTACGAATGACTTACCGCTATCAATGGATAACAAAATGTTATGGCTTACCGTGGATTTACCGACTCTCAGATAGAAGCCTTCATGTGGACCATGAAAACAGCCAGCGCGACCGAAGCGGCTGAAAAAATGCTGATCTCTCAGCCGGCCATCAGCCGCTTGCTCAAGCAACTGGAAGACCGGCTCGGGTTTGCGCTGTTTGAACGTCAGCATAATCGGCTGCTGCCGACCCGTCGGGGCACGCTGTTCTATCATGAGGTCGACAAGGTGTATCTTGGTCTTGCTCATCTGCGAGTGTTTGCCGACAAGCTCAAAGATCAACATGTTTCAGGTCAGTTAAGGATAGTCAGTATGCCGTCACTTGCCATCAGCCTACTGCCAGCATTGGCGATGGAGTTGGAACGAAGCTACCCGGATCTTGAGCTGGCGCTGTATTCTTATCGCTCATCACAAATCCCGGACGACATGATCGCTGGTCGATTTGATTTCGCGATCACGACCGACATGCGCCGCGATCCACGTTATCAGAGTCGCCACTATGCTCTGCCCTGCGTGTGCGCGCTGCCTGCCTCACACCCACTGACACAGCTAGACGTGATTGACTATCAGGATTTGAATGGTGAAGTTCTCATCTACGGCGAACCTCACGATCCGATTCGCCAGAAGATGCAGTTGACGTTAGACGAACTCAACGTTCATCCACGTAAAGTGTGGACAGTCTCGTTGCAGGATATGGCCATAAGGCTGGTCAAAAGCGGTACCGGAATTGCGGTCGGCAGCTGTTTATCGGCGCTGGACGCTAATGAGGCGGAGATTGCCATCCGCCCGCTACGCCATCCGGTGACGTATGAGATGCAGATCTTGCTGCCACTCGACAAAGACATCGACCCGCCCGTCGCGGCGATCAACACCCGGTTAATCGCGCTGCTGGAACAAAAAATTGAACTGAGTCAGCAACAGTTTTACCCGCGATAAAAAGCAAAAACACTCGAGACCGTTAGTTAAATTTCAGATTCGACACCGCAGCCTGTTTCAGGCGCGTCAATGATCCGTTGCGACTGGTGACATCGCCGCGAAGAAAAAACGACTGTTGCCCTTGCTGTACTTCCACTCCCACTCGTTGTGGCTCATCGATTATAGTGTAACGCGTTTTGCCAAGCTGAAAACTCAATGCCTGTGGTCGGTAAACGAAACTGGCTGACTGCTCCAAAAATATTGGCCCGTGGTCTTGTTTATGTTCATCACTCTGCCAGTCCAGTAAGCGGTTGGCTGCCAACTCAGCGCTGAATTCCACCCGTTGAGTGTTAGCATTGATCAACGCGTAATCGACTCTTTCATCGCTGATGTACACCACCACTTGCTTCTCCGGGCTTTTCTGCAAACGAAAAGTCAACACCGTCTGAGGCGCATCGTCCGGTGGTGCGAAGTCGTCCATCAGATAAAAAAGCGCCGTGGATGGGTTCTTTCCATCGCTATAGGTCGTGCGTGTGTAACGAGCAAAAGTCATCCCCACTGGTACCACGACCGTTGATTCGGCCAGAACAGGCGCCTGCGTTTCCGCTCGATAGACATCAAATTTATGCCAGCAACAACCACTCTTGGTCATGGTGAACAAGGCTTTCTGCTGAGCATCAACCTCAAACATTCCGCAATATTGCGAAGCAAGAGCGCTATATGCTTCGTTGTAGGAAAATGAACCGTTTTCACGGGCCAGATAAATCGAGTACGAAGGCCCGCCATAACAAGAATACCAACCTTGTTGCAGCGCGAAGTCTTTGCGTCCGTCCAGGTTCAGATCCTGATAGATCAAGGCACTTTGTTCACCGTAGGGGATCTGCAGGACATTGGTGTGTAAGGGCGTACTGAGATCCGATGGCAAGGCCAGTTGATCAACCGAGTGCGTGATCACAGGCTGACCATCTTGATTGAAGACAGTAATCACACCAATATTTTCTGAGGTGAGATCCCGTTCAGACCGGCTTGCAACATCGAGTGTCAACTGAGCGGAATAGTCCGGAGAAAAGGTTTCAAACGCGTACGTGCTCGCGGCCATCGCCGCAGACATACCCGACATCCAGACAGAAACACATACAGCCAAACAGGATTTCCAGGAAAACATAAAACACCACACACAAAAACAATCACAAGGGATGAAGGCAACATTTCTACACACACAAAAAAGGCCAACATAATGTTGGCCTTTTTACTGACGCTAAGCTCAAATTACGCTTCGCGTGGAGCACGCCAGTCGTCGTTACCTGCAGTACCACAGTTTTCGTGAGTTACTTCGATTGCACGGTAAGTGAACTTCAGAACTTCTTCAGTCACACGGTCTGCAGTTGCAGCGTCTTGACAGTGGTTCATGCGAGTTTGGATGTCTACCAGCAGAGCATCAATCAGTTTGATCGTGTAGTAGTGCTCTTGCTTACCTTGTACAGAAGTACGGTAGAAACGGATCTGACACTCAGGCAGTTTCTCACCAGAAACCAGCGCGTTGAACAGTAGTGGAGAACAACGGTCTTGAACTTTAGTTACCACAACTGGTTTGTGAACACGCTGACCAGTTGGCTGACCGCTTTGTGGGTCACGTGGAATAGTCAGAACGTGATCCAGTTCTTGAACCAGGAACTCGTCAACGTGCGCTTCTTGCCAAGTGTTACCGACAGAATCTGCAGAGAAAGTATCTTTAGTAATGTGACCTTGAGTTTCGCCGTTGATAGTCATATAAGCTGGAGTTGGCATAGCAATTTCCTTGTGTTCTCTAGTATTGGATTGGGCTCGTTATGAGCTGCATACCATAGGTATATCAAGTACCATGCCAACTTTTTAAGTTGTTAAATTTCAATAATTTAAAGTAAAACAGGAAAAATAACCAACAAACATGACAACAATTTCTTGGTGGATTTACCAAAGTCTTGAACGAATCGACCAACTTTTTGTTTGTGGATGAATCATGGCAGTTTCTTTGATAGCCAGGACACACCCTCAGTCAGCATTGCTGGCGAATTGCGCCAATGAGCGCCGTTACGCCCGCTTCCACTTTGCTTCTCGGACAGCCGAGATTCAGGCGCACAAACCCTGCTCCACTCTGGCCGTAAACACTGCCCTGCATGATGGCAACGTTAAAGTCTTTAATTAAACACTGATTCAACTGATTCATGTCCAAATCCAATGACGACAAATCAATCCAGGCCAGATAGGTGGCCTGCGGTACTTGGTAGGCGACCGAAGGAAACGCGTCATTAAGCACCATGCTGACGTACTGATGGTTTGCGTGAACGTACTCACTTAATGCGTCTAACCAAGGTGCGCCATGTTGATACGCCGCCATGGTCGCGAGCACCCCCAGTATCGCGGGCGAAGACAAACCATCGACCTGTTTGAGGGTATACAAATAGCGGTCGCGGCTTTGCTGATCGGCAATGAACCCGTACGCGCCCGTTAAGGCCGGAATGTTGAATGACTTACTGGCCGATGTGATCAATGCCCACGGCGACGTCATACCAAATCCTTGAAAAGGCGTGTGCGCTGCAAAGCTGACGTCCATGTGGATTTCATCGGAAATTACCGCCACCTGATGTTTCTCACACAGCTGCGCAAGCCTGGTTAACTCGTCACGCCGCCACACCCGCCCAGTCGGGTTGTGAGGACTGCACAATAAAAAAACACGGCTGTGCGGCTGAGATAGCTGCGCTTCGAGATCCGCCCAATCGATCTCATACCCGTTTGCGCCTTTTCGCAGGCGACTCGGGACGCAACTTCGGCCCAGGCCTTCGATCATACGTTCAAACGCATCGTAAGCCGGTGAGTGAAACACCACCCCATCACCGGGTTGGCTCCAGAGTCTGATCAGCTTAGAGATCATGTAGATAACCGATGGACCATAGACGATCATCTCCGGCTCCATAGTTGCGTCGAAACGCTGGTGAAACCAATGGATGATGGACGACTTAAAGTCGTCGTGGTTCCAGCGACTGTAGCCCAGTACCGGGTGATCAAGACGCTGTTTCAGTGCGGCGAGCACCGCCGGTGGCGACGCGAAATCCATGTCTGAAATCGTAAACGGCAGCAGCCCGGGCGTTCCAAAACGCTCCTGCACATAGTCCCACTGAGTGCAGTACGTGCCCGTGCGGTCAATCGGTGTATCGAAATCAAAGTGTTGCATCGTTATGCCTCCTGAAGTAAACCTCCCTCAACCAGAGACGCAGGTCTGGCCGAGGGAGAACGAGTCTAGCCTCAACTGGCAGAAATGAGGGCCTGCATTTCATTTTTCACCAGGTGAACCTGAGTCCCGATCACCACCTGCAAATTGTGCTGGTCCAGTTTCACTACCCCCAGTGCACCATGGGCTTTGAGTTTGGCATCGTCCACCAGAGACATGTCTTTCACCGACAAGCGTAAACGGGTAATGCAGTTGTCCAGCGCACTGATGTTGTCTTTGCCACCCAGCGCGGCCAATACCGCAGCCCCCTTGCCTGATTCATTGATGAAAGTGGCTTCCAGCGCTTTATCCACTTCAGCCGTATCGACATCACGTCCGGGTGTTTTCAGGTTGAACTTGAGAATCGCGAAGCGGAACACCGAGTAGTACACCACAAACCAAATCGCAGCCACGACCGGCACCAGGTACCATTTCGTCGCAGTGCCCTGCAAGACGCCAAAGACCAGAAAATCAATTATGTTGCCGTCGGTGTTACCAATGGTCACGTCGAGCAAGCCCATCACCATAAAGCCCAGCCCGGTCAAAATGGCGTGGATCACATACAGCACCGGCGCCACAAACAAGAACAGAAATTCCAGAGGTTCGGTGATGCCCCCCACCACACACGCCACCACGCCAGAAATCAGCAGCGCCTTGATTTTATGACGGCTTTCCGGTTTCGCGCAGTGATACATTGCCAGAGCTGCACCAGGCAGACCGCCCAGGAACGTTGGCATCTTGCCCTGAGAAAGAAATGCTGTCACTTCCGGCGTAAAACCCTGAGTGGTAGGACAGGACAGCTCAGCATAGAAAATATTTAATGCACCGGATACCGTGTGCCCACACACGTCCATGGTTCCCCCTGCTTCGGTAAAGCGGATCAGTGCCACCAGAATGTGGTGCAAGCCGACCGGCAGCAACAAACGTTCACCGGTCCCAAACAACATCGGGCCGAAGGCACCCGCCCCTTCTATTGCGTAACCGACCGCGTTGATACCCTGAGCGAAATATGGCCAGATAAACGGGATCACGACGCCGACCACTCCCAGCACGATCGCAGAGATGATCGGAACAAAGCGCGCGCCGCCAAAAAACGCCAGCGCGTCTGGCATTTTAAAGGTATAAAAACGCTGGTGAAGACGGGCGACGATCACCCCGACGATCACCGCACCCAAGATCCCGGTATCGATCGATTCAATACCGATTATGCTTTTCACGCCATACGCTTTGCGTTCCAGATCATCACTGAGCACACCGGCAACGGTCAGAAAGAAGTTGATTGCCAGGTTAAATGCCGCATAACCGACAAAACCGGCAAACGCCGCCACCCCTTTTTCTTCGCGGGCAAGGCCAAGCGGGATCGCGATGGCAAACATCACTGGTAAATAGATGAATGCCACCAGACCAATTTTGGTCATCCACATAAATAGGTATTGCAGCAGGGTATTGTCCAGTAATGGGATGGCTTCACGGATGGCGGCACTCGACAACGAACTGCCAATACCAAGCAATATCCCTGAAAACGCCAGCAGCGCAACGGGCAGCATGAACGTCTTACCTAAACTCTGTAAGAATTCCCACATGGTGGTTTTATTGGTGTTACCTGACATAACAACTCTCCGCGAGATGAAAACGTAGGGCATACGTCGCGTCTGTTTACAGAGCCTGAACGGCGTATGAGGCTATTTTTTATGCGTTGAGTCTACGCCGCTAAAATTTTTGATAAAACGTTTTACCAAATAATTTGTGATCGGCTTATATAAATTTCGATTAGTTTGTGATCACCCTTTTATAATCAGGGCAATAAAGGTATGTTTGCCTGATAAAACGTTTCTCCTCCTCCAGATAAGTGAACCTATGTCGACCAAAAAAGTGACCATTACCGAAGTAGCGAAACACGCCGGTGTATCGGTCACGACTGTCTCTATGGTACTGAGTAATAAAGGCCGCATTTCTGTGGATACGGCCGAGAAAGTCAATCAGGCGGTGGAAGCACTGGGCTACATCCGCAACCGAGCCGCTGCGAATTTGCGCTCAAACAGCAGCGAGATCATCGGTCTGATACTGAAAGACATCAGTGATCCATATTATGCGGAGGTGGCCGCCGGTTTGAGTGAAGAGATCGAAAAACAAGGCTACATGCTGTTTCTAGCGCAAAGTGGCAGCAGTCAGGACAAGTTCGACCAATGTCTGCTGACCATGGCCCGTCAGGGCGTAGGCGGTATCGCGTTTTGTCCCATTGGTGAAAATCAACAGTTCGATATCGAAAGCATCAAATCGCATGCGTTGCCCATGGTCTGCATTGCGCGAGCCTCCGTCGACAAGCAGATAGACTACGTCGGCCCGGACAATACTTACTCTGCCAAACTGGCGACGGAGCACTTGATCAAGCAGGGACATCGCCGCATTGCCTACATTGGTGGCAAGAGCAGCTCGCTGTGTCGCGCCGAACGCATCGGCGGTTACTGCAGCACTCTGATGCAATTTGGCCTGCCGTTCAAACCCGAGTGGGTCGTTGAATGTGACAAAAGCCAAGCAGCGGCCGCGCAAACCGTTCAACAGTTGTTGTCAGAACACCCTCAGGTGACGGCCTTGCTCTGCCATCACTCTTCAACCGCACTGGGTGCCGTGTATGGCGTTAATCGCGCTGGTCGCCGGGTGGGTAAAGATCAATTCATTGGCGAACAGGTATCAATTATCGGCTTTGATGACGTTGAAGAAGCCAGTCTGACCGAACCGCCCCTCACGTTCATCCATTCCGACGCGCGAGAAATGGGTCGCCAGGCGGCTAAACGTCTGATCGACCAACTGCACACGCCGAGCGATCAGGCATATAGCCTGATCCTCCCCCCGCAACTGATTATCCGTGAATCGGCCTGATTGCCGCCCAATAGGCCGAAATAATCAAGTTGCCAGCGCCTGCTTCCATTCCCTGTCAGGAAAAGTGAATAAATACCGCATAAACATGCAACGCCAAATCGTTGTCCTGCCACTTTTGGCACAAAACCGGGTGTAATCAGAAATTATCGACTTGTATATACAAGAATTTAAATTGTGAAAACATCGAACATTTAGATAAACATTTCAAACCAAAAGGTTAAATAAAGGTAAAAATAGCAAAAATACGGGTGATTTTGATCACATCTATAAATCCAGTTCCTGATTTTAATTTCTTATTTATCAAAAGCACTGATACTCTGCTGCACGCTTTGAAATGATGTCGAAGTGCATAAAATAAAGGAGTGTTCAAAAATGAATACCAAGAAACCGATGTCGCTGACCAGCCGAGTTATCTTAGGTATGGTAGCGGGTATTCTGACTGGCTTTGCGATTCGTTCGCTGTTTGCCGGCAACGGATTTGTTGACGCGTACATTGTTAACGGCCTGTTTGAAGTGGGTGGCCAGATTTTCGTCGCCAGCTTGAAAATGCTTGTTGTTCCATTGGTCTTTGTCTCTCTGGTCTGTGGTACCAGTTCACTCAAAGATCTGTCTACTTTAGGTCGTATGGGTGGTAAAACCCTGGCGTTTTATATCGCAACGACCGCAGTGGCCATCACACTGGCCCTGACGATGGGTAACCTGTTTCAGCCAGGTGCTGGCGCGGATCTAACGGCTGCCAGCAGCTTCAAATCGGCTGATGCCCCATCACTGGGTCAGGTCATCATCGATATGTTCCCAACTAACCCAATCAGCGCGATGGCTGAAGGTAAAACTCTTCAGGTGATCGTGTTTGCGGTGTTGTTTGGTATTGCGATCAGCGCCGCAGGCAAACCGGGTGAGCGCATCGCCGCCGTGTTTGCGGATCTGAACGAAGTGATCATGAAACTGGTCGCGTTACTGATGAACCTGGCGCCTTATGGCGTATTCTTCCTGATGGCTAAGCTGTTTACTGGCCTTGGGCTGAGCGCAATCGTTAACCTGGCAGAGTACTTCCTGGTACTGGCAGGAACGTTGCTGCTGCATGGCCTGGTCACGTACAGCGCAATGTTAAAAGGTTTTACTGGTCTTAGCCCGATCACCTTCCTGAAGAAGATGGAAGATGCGATCATGTTCGCCTTCTCAACCGCGTCTTCCAACGCCACTATTCCGGTCACGATGGAAACTGCGAAGAACCGTTTTGGTGTCGATAACCGCATTTCATCGTTCACTGTACCACTGGGGGCGACCGTGAACATGGACGGCACTGCCATCATGCAAGGTGTGGCCACGGCCTTTATTGCTCAGGCGTACAACATCGACCTGACCATGGGCGACTACCTAATGGTGATCCTGACCGCAACGCTGGCCTCTGTTGGCACCGCCGGTGTTCCGGGTGTGGGTCTGGTGATGCTGGCGATGGTACTGAACCAGGTCGGCCTGCCACTGGAAGGCATTGCTCTTATCATGGGTGTTGATCGTCTGCTGGATATGATTCGTACTGCCGTCAACATTACCGGTGACTCTTGTGTGACCGTCATTGTGGCGAAGTCCGAAGGTGCTCTGGATGAAGCGCGCTTCAACGACCCGAAAGCGGGTGAAGAAGAAGAAAGCGTTCACCTGAAAGAGGCAAAAGCGTAAGCGACACCCACCGAAACAGCCCCGCTCAGCGGGGCTTTTTTATACCTGCGCTTGACGCATGCTCGCAAACCGGTTGTCATCACTTCCCCCTGCGCTCGACACACCCCCTACCTACCCCTAAAGCGCAAAATTCAGTCATTTTCGTCGCACATCACAATCCCTTCAAGTTATTGGGTCTACTATTGTTTTTACAACAACAGACAACGCGCAAGGAGTGCAGTGGATGAATACGCGGTTACTGGTAATCGGACTGAGTTTGTGTCTTTTCCCACCCCTAGGTTTCGCCGCTTTAACCGAAGCCACTTATCTCGACCTGACACATACGGCGGTCGGTCTGACATCATTGCTGCTGTTTGTCCTAGCCTACACTCTGGTGATGCTGGAAGAGTACCTCAAACTGAAAAAATCCAAGCCGGTACTGCTTGCGGCCGGGCTCATCTGGGCGCTCATCGGCTACACCTATTCACAAATGGGTGAGATTGAGATCGCTAAGGCGGCCCTGGAATATAACCTGCTGGAATACGCGGAATTACTGCTGTTTTTGTTGGTTGCCATGACCTACATAAACGCAATGGAAGAGCGACGCCTGTTTGATGCCCTGCAAGCGTGGTTAATAGGCAAAGGGTTTAACTTCCGGGCGCTGTACTGGATTACCGGCGTACTGGCCTTTTTCATCTCTCCGGTGGCCGACAACCTCACCACCGCACTGCTGATGTGCGCGGTGGTGATGAAAGTAGCGTGTGACAACATGCGCTTTATCAACCTGGCCTGTATCAATATTGTGATTGCCGCCAACGCTGGCGGCGCGTTCAGCCCGTTTGGCGATATTACCACTTTGATGGTCTGGCAGGCCGGACATGTCTCCTTCACGGAGTTTATGCCGCTGTTTGTGCCTTCCGTGATCAACTATCTGGTTCCGGCGATGGTGATGTCGTTGTTCATCCCCAATCAGCGGCCGCACACCTTGCATCAGAAAGTGGAACTCAAGCGCGGTGCCAAACGTATCGTGGCATTGTTTATTCTGACCATCGCCACTGCAGTGGCCTTCCACGCCGCTCTGCACTTCCCGCCTGTCATCGGCATGATGATGGGTTTGGCCTACCTGCAGTTCTTTGGCTACTACCTGCGCAAAACACTCAGGCATTCGCTGGCGAAAAAGGCGGCATTAGCGATTGCCAATGGCGACGACGAAGCACTGCGAAGATTGGGGTCGGTAGTGCCATTTGATGTGTTCCGACGTATTTCCCACGCCGAGTGGGACACCTTGCTGTTCTTCTATGGCGTCGTAATGTGTGTGGGAGGGTTGAGCCTGCTCGGCTATCTGGGCATGGTGTCGGAGGTCATGTACAGTCAATGGGATCCGATGTGGGCCAACATCATGGTGGGTATTTTGTCTGCTATTGTCGATAACATTCCGGTGATGTTTGCTGTACTGACCATGGAGCCGGAGATGTCCGTCGGCAATTGGCTGTTGGTCACACTGACCGCAGGCGTCGGCGGCAGTCTGCTGTCGATCGGTTCAGCGGCAGGCGTGGCTCTGATGGGCGCGGCGCACGGCCGCTATACGTTTTTTGGTCATCTGAAATGGGCACCGGTGATTTTACTTGGCTACTTCGTCAGCATCGGTGCGCATGTCCTGCTTAACGCAGCGTTATTCTGAAGCGTATGATTAAATAAGCGCGCACCAGACACACTGGCGCGCGCTGAATTTCCGTGCTATTGCCTCAGTAATGCCCACCAACCCCTTCGATGATACAGACATGATCGGTTTCATCGAGGCGAAATACCACACGATCCCGCTGCGATAACCGAATCGACCACACGTTATTGCCTTTATCCAAACACTCAACGTGTGAATCAAACTCGTCAGCGGCATGACGTGGATCCGTGCCGTTGTGAAAGATTTCATTCTGAAACAAGTCAAAATTACGCTGCGCCGCACTGCTGATTGGTCGGCTCCAACGCACGGCCGATTTATTGATTCGCCAATAGCTCATGATGTTCTCCAACTGAATATTTTTTACCTTATTATTCCCGCATGCAGGGTAAACACACCACGAGGACACTTGGTGTCGTTGGTGACTCACGCGGCGCGAATTACCGTACACTCTCTGAGCCTAGACCAGCAAAGTCGGCGTGGCAAAAAACAAAGGAGGAAATGTAGCTATCATTAAGCGGTTGATATGATTATGTAAATTTTCATTCCATAGACGAATAATCAAACACCAGCGTCTCAGGCAAGCGGTTCCAGACACTGGCGAGTTTATATTTTGCACAAGAACTGCATGTCAAGCTTTCACCTTCATTTTGAATGCTCATCACCAAGTCTTCACGCTTCTCTAGTGAAGAGTTTCTTAGCTGAATATGGACATGCCTTTTGTCCACCGTATACGACTTGGTAAAAATTGAGCCCTGAATCGAATACGTCATCACACCATCCTTAAACGTGATGGTGTCTTCGTTGTCCTGATTACCATAACTGCCTTCAAACGAGTAGGTTTCATGGTGAACCAGACGTTCCAGTTCATCCTGACCACACCCATTGAGTAGCGTGCCGAAAAGTATGGTAACGCCAGTCATACATATTCGATTTAGCGTTTTCATTGTCGTCCTTATGCTAGTCGATAATCCCTTCCAGTTTCAGCAGTGACTGTTTCCGCTCCAGTCCACCCGCATAACCAGTTAGCTTGCCACTTTTACCGATTACCCGATGACACGGCACAATCACCGACACCGGGTTCTTACCATTGGCCAACCCAACCGCTCTGACCGCTTTAGGGTTGTTGATGTAATTTGCCAAGTCTTGATAGCTCCAAGTTTCCCCGTACGGGATGGCCTGCAACGCCTGCCACACTTGCTGCTGAAACGCTGTGCCTTGCGCGGCGACTGGTAGCGAAAAAACCGTACGCTCTCCGGCAAAATATTCGGTTAACTGTTTGATTGCTCTAACAAGTATAGGAAAATCATCGTCTCTTGCACCTAATTGTTTTGGTTGTGTGGTGTGCGTTTCAAACCACACACCCAGCAGTCCCTGTTCATTAGCTTGTACAGTGACGCGTCCTAGCGGGCTGTTAAAAATGCTGTATCGATTCATGACATATGTTTCCAACAATGAAAAGTGGCGTAACTGCCCCACGGGGCGACGGATTCTGCGCTGAGGCCCGGAAAGTCAGCTTGCGCTTTTTTTACCACCAGGTCGCCATCCAGAAAGCAATCTGCTTCGGATTTCCCCCGTAATCTGGCGTAGCTGACGGTCCAGGGACCAATGCCTTTAAGCGCCAGCCAGTGTTCAGGATCGCTGTCCGGCTCTTTAGATACATACTCCGCCAAACGTTTTAATGTGTCCTTACGGCTTTGGGGCATACGCAAAAAACTGAGGTCAGCGTCAGCCACCTGTGCAGGTGTGGGGAAGCATCGCTGAGAATTTTTCGGATGGAGTTGCTGTACCAACAAGTTCAACTGGCCGATAGCCGCCTTAATCGACACCTGCTGGCCCAACACCGCCCGAACTCCGGCTTCCCATGGGCTCCAGACCCCGGGAATGCGAATGCCTGAATGAGTCACCAACCCCGGAGCCACCGATTCAAGGTGTGATTCAATCGATAACGTATCCGCGTCAAGGTCGAACATGCGTCTCAGGCGTGTCACCAACTGGCGCAACTGTGTGATGTCTTCCAGCTCAAACTCAACATCCAAGGTCTGGGTCCGAGCGTTATGAGAGGGATTAAAATCCGCGTTAAACCAGCCTGAGCGGCCATCAAGCTCAAAGTAACGCTGATAACGGTTTTCAGTCAGGTGCTCGACCCCCTCAATCGCTCTCAAGCGGTAAAACTCCAACATGTGTTGCCAGTCAAACGCTCCCCGAAACGCAAGCGCCAGCTGATTGTGGCGTCCGTTGCCCAGTTGCTGCCGACGCACCTGACTCGGCGTCAGTTTCAGCACTTTCTGAAAGGCATCATTGAAACGGCGTGTGCTGTTAAAACCGCACGCAAAGCCGATATCAGTGATCGACATGGAGCTGTTGTGCAGCAGTTGCTTGGCGAACATCAATTGATGATATAACGCGTACTGTTTCGGAGACATGCCCAGATGCTGCTGGAACAACTGACGCAGATAGCGATCGGTAATGCCCAGCCGATCACACAACGCAGGTAAGTTGGCACCTTGCAGACCGCCCTGCTCGATCAGTTTCATCGCACGCAGAAATGTCGTTTCGGTGCCTTTCCACGCCCAGGAACTGGGGGCGCTATCCGGGCGGCAACGTAAGCAGGGCCGATAGCCTGCTTGCAGTGCCTGAGCCTGATTGGCAAAGTACTCCACGTTCTCTTCCTTAGGCAAATTCGCCGGGCAAATGGGGCGACAAAAAATACCGGTGGATTTGACGGCGATGTAAAATCGTCCGTCGAAGCGGCTATCCCGAGCCATTCTCGCTCGCTGACATTCTTCGCGACTCAGACGATTGAGTTCCATTGATGCCATGATTCAGTCCTGTTGTCATACCGTTAAGCAAATTGTACGCGACTCCATCAATTGAACTAGCCATTTTCGGAACTAAATCCGCACAAGGGAACTTGTCGATCTTTGACTTTGTTGTCTACGCTTTGTGAGTACCGTTCCAATCTGGTTAATAACAACAAGGACGTCAGTTATGGACTTACTTTCATGTAAGATAAAACTCAATGATAATCAAGTCGTTATCAGTCACTCCGTTGAAAAATCTCTGCGTTTGATTGAGCAGCATGGTAAACGCGGAATTTCGGATGTCGAGATCGATGCGACAGATGGTAATCAACGACACACCTATACCGGCATGAGCTTTGAGGAATCCCTCGAAAGTTTAATGAATTTGTAACTCACTGATAAATGAAAAAGCCCTGCACTTTGCAGGGCTCAATGTTAAGACAAGTTGCGATATTCCGGCTTAGCAAGATTTTTTATCAAGTAACGTCAAGGCAATGTCTCATATTCTGTTTCCGCTTGAGGAGTAAATTCGATCGGTAGTGAATTGCCACCTTCGGCGTAACCTGCACTCCCCCATGTCATAACCCGGCCATCTTTAGATCGAGCAGTAAAGGCGCCTATGTTGGCAACTATATCCACAATGTCGTACAACTCAGATTCAACTGCACTGGTATCGGAACAATACGCCTGCCCCCAGACCGATACGGTCAGATCTTTCCAGATAACCGCATAGCAATCGTACCCTTCATACAATGAATGCAGTGATAACACGTTATACGGATCAGACTCGATTTGGGCACCAATCCCGTTACCCCAGGCGATTTTCTTTCCATCGGATTTTTCAGCAATAAAGGCATGACTGAGCGCCTTAACTGAAACGATATCCGTCAATGGTTCAGTTTGAGACGGATCACCACCAGTAAACGCATTTCCCCAGACGACCAGCTCACCATCACTGCGCAAAGCCGCCACCGATCCTGATGTTGTTACGATGGTCTGAATGTTAGTTAATTTATCCTCTACAGAACTTGAGTCTCCGGGGCCAATCCCCCAACTAACCACCGTGCCGTCAGCTTTCAAAGCAAAAAACGCTCGACTGGTAGCAAACAGTTCCGTCACGTGGTTAAGTCTGTCTTGCACCTCAGAGCTGTCACCACCATACTGTGCTTGCCCCCAAGTCACCACTGTTCCATCTTGCTTCAGTGCAGCAAATGCCCCACCTTCATTCGGCAATACAGAAACCACATCTGTCAGTTTGTCGCTTACAGCTGAGCTGTCACCACCATTTTCTGCCTCCCCCCACGTGATTACCCGGCCGTCGAACGTTAATGCAGCCCATCCAGGTCCGAGCGCGCTAGCAACCACAATAGACTTAACATTATTGAGCTGATCTTCAATCGCACTGTAATCATTGGGTCCCCACAATACGACTTCGCCGGAACCAGTAATGGCGGCTCGGTTGCCCCATACACCATCTGCAATTACATCTTGTACATCAACCAGTCGCTCCTGAACCGCACTAGAATCACCACCGTTGTAATCGAGTCCCCGTGTAAGGACAGTCCCATCTTTCATGATCATGGCAATGCTCCACTGATCACCCCGGATTTCATCTACGCTAGTAAACACTTGACCAGGTGTACCGCCGGCATCGTATGCATCAAATCCCCAAAACGTTGCATTACCTTCATTAGTTATCGCCCCGAAAATCGTACCATCAAGATACAAGTGATTGATGATGGGCGCGGGAACGTAGTAGCGGCTGAGTTGATTCGTAGCTTGTGGATGTTCTACTGTCAGTTTCATCACTTTACCTAATGTTGTCGCATCTATCTCTAACGACTCACCCACATGCACAATTTCTGTCTCAGCCTCAAACACACCGTCATTGTTGAGATCTGCAAACCAGGTAAACTGGTAATCATCCGTTGTACAATCTGGACACTCTGCTATTGCTCGGCCTGATGTCGCAGCCAAGCCATACCAAATACTGGTCTTATACAAATCCGTGATTTCAGCAAACGGCTTGACTGGCAATTCAACAGGTGGATACGCGACCGGTGGATGCCCAGGCTCAGGTAGCTCCACAACAGGTGGCGTCACCGGAACTGGTTTTGTTGGCACTGGCACATACGGAGCAGGCTCCTTCGGTTTATCTTCAAAAATATCCTCAGACCCACAGCCGACCAGCAGTATGCCTGCCACCATCACAGATATAAATTTCATCTTCATCACAAACATCACTCTCATACTACTGATTAGCCTGATAACTAAATTCTGGAATCACTATCTCTACCCGGCGATTTTGAGCCCGGCCAGCTTCAGTGTGGTTAGTCGCGATGGGTTGTCGTTCACCCACTGCGCGCACTTCAACCTGATGTGTCAGAACACCTTGGCCAATTAAATATTGAGCCACTGAACTGGCACGACGCAGAGATAGTGACTTGTTATAGTCTTCACTCCCTACCGAATCGGTGTGACCAGTAATGATCACATTCGCTTGAGGAAATCGAAGTAGAACTGAGAGCACTTCTTGTATTCGGGCTTTTGCTGACGTTGCTAGTTGCGCACTGTCTGTGGCAAACAGGCTGCTGCCATCCTGTTCATTCATAACCACAACAGCTGATGGCTTCGCAGTGGTTACTTCTTCTATAACTGGACGAGAGTCGAGCTGCTTCTTATGTGCCGACTTGTTAGAATCAACAAAGCGGTAAGTCATTCCGACCACCACACTGTGGCTGTCAAAATAATCCGTCCCCGAGTCTCCCAGATTGTTGATGTATTGATATCCCAAGTTTGCAGACCAGTTTGAGGACAACGCATAATGAACGCCTACTTCCACCAACGGCGAGTAACCTCGTGCCTCCAACTCACCACGGATAGGAGAGTATTTGTCAATGGACCAATATGCCAAACCTGCGCGTCCATACAGACTGGTGTCAGAATTAAGATACCAATCGTAACGCAGCGCACTTTCGAACAACGAGAGATCCACCTCAACGCCTGTCGCTTTGGCTTTGAGTGTGCTCCAATGTTGGTAGCCCAGATCAACACTCCACTCCGGAGAAAATTGCCAACCAGCAAATACTCCCAGAAGGTGACTGGTCGGATCCTGATGATGGTAATTGCTATCGTCTGCAATTTGATAGCCGCCTTTTAACCCCAAAAACGCATAGGACTCATACGTATCTTGATTGGCGTAAGAGAAAATTGGTGTCCCTACCAAAATAAACAGTGGAAAATATTTCATTTGTCATGCTCCAGATGGAATAACTATTGTTAGTGACACCACATTCCGTTATTTAAATAACGCATCATGGTTAACAAAAAGGAGTCTACAAATGTTCCGGTGTGATTCGAATGAGACTATTCTCAAAAAATAAAACATTAATTAACAATAAATAAAAAAGCCCCAACAAGAACTAAGAATGATCTTATGTCACAGGCTATAGG